>CAZZWW010000014.1:0-12728 GCA_964657815.1 Vulcanimicrobiota bacterium
TGCAGACGATCGCGGAGGTCACCTCTCTCTCGGTGCGCGAGGCCCACAAGTGGTTCGAGGCACTCCCCCAAAAACTCGACGACAAGCGCAACGAAATCTCCAAGCGCATCCTCAAGGAGATCCGCGACCGGCTCTCCTTCCTCGTCGACGTCGGGCTGGACTACCTCAGCCTCGATCGCGCCTCGGGCACGCTATCGGGCGGCGAGAGCCAGCGCATCCGGCTGGCGTCGCAGATCGGCTCCGGCCTCACCGGCGTGCTCTACGTACTGGACGAACCGTCGATCGGCCTGCACCAGCGCGACAACGAGCGCCTGCTGGAGACGCTGCGACGGCTGCGCGATCTCGGCAACTCGGTGATCGTCGTCGAGCATGACGAGGATGCGATCATGACTGCCGATTACGTCGTCGACGTCGGCCCCGGCGCCGGCATCCACGGCGGCGAGATCGTCGCGCAGGGCACGGCGGCACAGGTGATGGCTGACCCGAACTCGCTGACGGGGCAGTACCTGACCGGCGCCCGCCAGGTCGCGGTGCCGCGCAAGCGGCGCAAGGCGAATCCCGAGCGCAAATTGACGATCCGCAACGCACGCGGCAACAACCTCAAGGGGGTCTCGGCCGACGTGCCGCTCGGCCTGTTCACCGCCGTGACCGGTGTCAGCGGCGGCGGCAAGTCCACGCTGATCATCGATACGCTCTACAAGGCAGTGGCGCGCCGCCTCAACGGCGCCTTCGAGCACCCTGCGCCGCACGATTCAATCGAGGGCATCGACCTGCTCGACAAGGTCATCGACATCGACCAGTCGCCGATCGGGCGCACGCCGCGTTCCAATCCGGCGACCTACACCGGCGCTTTCACCCCGATCCGCGACTGGTTCGCCGGCTTGCCCGAGGCCAAGGCGCGTGGCTACCAGCCGGGGCGCTTCTCCTTCAACGTCAAGGGCGGCCGCTGCGAGGCCTGCCAGGGCGACGGCGTCATCAAGATCGAAATGCACTTCCTGCCGGACGTCTTCGTCACCTGCGACGTCTGCAAGGGCCGGCGCTACGACCGCGAGACGCTGGAGGTGAAATACCGCAACAAGTCTATCGCCGACGTGCTCGACATGACCGTCGAAGAGGCCGCCGACCTCTTCAAGGCCGTGCCGCCGATCCGCGACAAGATGCTGACGCTGGCGCGCGTCGGCCTCGGTTATGTCAAGGTCGGCCAGCAGGCGAACACTTTGTCCGGCGGCGAGGCGCAGCGCGTGAAGCTCGCAAAGGAACTGTCGCGGCGCGCCACCGGGCGTACGCTCTACATCCTCGACGAGCCGACCACCGGCCTGCACTTCCACGACGTGGCCAAGCTGCTCGAGGTGCTGCAGGAGCTTGTGGAGGGCGGCAATTCGGTGGTGGTGATCGAGCACAACCTCGAGGTCATCAAGACGGCAGACTGGGTCATCGACCTCGGGCCGGAAGGCGGCGACGGCGGTGGCGAGATCGTCGCGACGGGCACGCCGGAGTCCATCGTCCGTGTCGCGCGGAGCCACACGGGGCGATTCCTCAAGGATCTGCTGGAGCGCCGACCGACTGCGGCAACGCCAATTCTGGCGAAGGCGCGGATCGCAGCCGAATAGCTTGGGTAAATCTGTGTCAATCCCGCAACTTAAGGCGCGATCTCGCCCTCGGCGGCGGGCACCAAGAACGCAAAGGTCACAGCGCCTAAACGAGAAGCGTCGCGGCTGCACCTTTTATTCCCGCGAAAAACGATCGATTTTGCCTAGGCTTAAGCCGAGTCTCCGAAACATTGTGCAGCGCACTTCAGCTATTCGAGGGTGGTGTTGCTGCGCCGCATCGTGATGCATTCGGCGCGAGCGAATTGCGCGCGATCTGTGCTTTGCTGCAGGTCCGGCGCTGATCAGAACTTGATCTTGTCTCCAGAGGGCCGCCGTCGAAAACATTCTCCATCGCTTCGGGATTGAGCCGCTCGGCACAACCTGGAGACCAAGCCTGAGGGGGCTCGGGCCATTCTTCGACCGTGCAGCGATCGGCCGAAGACAACGGGGGAAGGATTTCTCATGAACAAGCAGGTTCTCAACACGATCGCGGCGGCGACGCTCGCCTTTGGCACGATGCAGGGGATCGCCAAGGCGCAGATCGTCGGCGAGCCTTGCGAAACCTGCGGCGTGGCGCTCGGCGCTCCTCTGCCGGAAGGCGTGTTCTTCACGGACAACGAGAGCTACGGCAAGCGTGACGGCCAAGGCAATCGTCTCGGCGTGAACGTACCGATCACCGTGTGGTCGACCCCGTTCAGCTTCTACAACACGCGTCTGGAGGTGCTCGCCGCCATCCCGGTCTTCACCCACATCGACGGCCCCACCGTCAACCGCGTCGACCTCTACAGCCAGGGGCTCTTGTTTGCACTGGCCCACGACTTCGGCAACGGGTTCAACATCGCCATCATCGGTGGCCCGCGCGGTGCCGACAACTTCACCAACGCCGGACGCGGCGCTCTCGCCGACGGACGTATCGCGCTGTCCTACGTGAAAGACGGCTTCAACGCTTCGCTCTCGGTCAACTACGGTGGAAATCTCGGGGGTAAGGCGACGGCGCGCGACGCCTTCGGCAACGTGACCGCCGGCTACGACGATTCCATCTTCGTCGACTACACGCTGACCAAGAAATTCAACAAGTTCGAGATCGGCGTGGTCGGCTCATACTTCCAGGACATCGGTGGCCCGCTGAAGCAGTCGGCTTCGGTCTCCGTCGGCGGCCTCATCGGTTACGACTTCGGCAAGTTCACGCTGCAGGCGTACGCGACCCGCGAAGTCTACGTCCGCAACGGCGGCTGGGGCCTCGGCCAGAGCACGCTTGGCGTCAACAACGACTACGAGACCCGCGGCTTCCTTCGCGTGGTCGTGCCGCTCTACGTCGCCCCGACCGCACCGGCTCCGGTGGTGGCCCGGTACTAACCGCGTCCTGGCCTCGAGAGAAACCGCCTGCTTGCTTGAGGAAGCAGGCAGGCGTTTTCTTCGCGAACACCTAAATTACGATGGATTTCAATGACTTCGCCTCACGAGGCGAACCAATCGTCGTCATCAAGGCAGCTGCCGTTTTGTTGCCCAAAAGCAACGAGGATTTGTGAACAGGCGATAGGCACCATCAGAGGACTAGCGTTCCCGGCGGGAGCATAAGAGTATGTCTCATCGGAATCGGCCGAAACAAAAGGCAGTTGCAGTTTCGAAAGCGCCTTGGGGAGGCGTGGACCTGCGAAGCCCGGCCAGCAGCTAGTCACGGGGGAACCTATCCATGAAGAACAAGATTTTGGCCGCGGTCGGAGCCGCTGCCCTCGCCTTCACGATGTCCGGCACCGCTGAAGCGCAGATCGTCGCCCAGCCCTGCGAAACCTGCGGTGTGGCCCTCGGCGCTCCTCTGCCGGAAGGCGTGTTCTTCGTCGACCTCGAGAGCTACGGCCAGCGCGACGGTCAGGCCAGCCGCCTCGGCGTCAACATCCCGCTTGGTGTGTGGTCGACCCCCTTCACCTTCTACAACACTCGGCTCGAAGTGATCGCGGCCGTGCCGGTGTTCACTCATATCGACGGCGGCGGACCCACCGGCCTCAACCGCGTCGACGTCTACAGCCAGGGGCTCCTCTTCGTCCTCGCGCACGATTTCGGCAACGGCTTCAACGCCTCCATCGTCGCCGGCCCGCGCGGTGACGACAACTTCACGAACGCCGGTCGCGGCGCTCTTGCCGATATTCGCGCTTCTTTCAGCTACGTGAAGGACGGCTTCAACTTCACGATCACGCCCAGCTACGGCGGCAACCTCGGCGGCAAGACCACCGCGCGCGACGCTTTCGGCAATGCCACGGCCGGCTTCGATGACAATCTCTACATCGATGCCACTCTGACCAAGAAGTTCAACAAGTTCGAACTTGGCGTGATCGGCTACTATGAAACCGACATCAACGGACCGCTTGCTCGCCAGCGCGCAGCCGCTGTCGGCGGACTGATCGGCTACGATTTCGGCAAGTTTACGCTTCAGGCGTATGCAACGCGCGAAGTCTTCGTCCGCCAGGGGGGGTGGGGTCTGGGCCAGGGCGTGTTTGGCAATACGAGCCTGAGCCGTGGCGACTACGAAACCCGCGGTTATCTCCGCCTGATCGTTCCGCTGTATGTCGCCCCGACGGCGCCGGCCCCGGTCGTCGCCCGCTACTGATCCGACGATCTATCGCGATCACGAGGCCCTCGCTGGGAGACCGGCGGGGGTTTTCTCTTGCGTGCAGGCTTGTCGGACGCAGCGGAGATGCCTACTCCTCGCCGATGACTCATGCTCCGCTGCCCGCCCCTGTTCACGTCATCGGCGGCGGCCTCGCCGGCTCCGAGGCTGCCTGGCAGATCGCCGGTGCCGGCGTACCCGTCGTGCTCCACGAGATGCGCCCTGGGCGCGGGACCATGGCGCATCGCGGCGACGGCCTTGCCGAGCTCGTCTGCTCCAATTCACTGCGCTCGGACGATGCTCAGACCAACGCGGTGGGCGTGATCCATCGCGAAATGCGGCGCATGGGTTCGCTCATCCTGAGCTGCGCCGACGCGAACCAGGTGCCGGCCGGCGGCGCGCTGGCCGTGGACCGCGAGGCCTTTTCCATCGCTGTCACGCAGGCGCTGGCGACCCACCCGCTGGTCGAGCTTCGCCGCGAGGAGGTCGTCGGCCTGCCGCCGGACGAGTGGGACAACGTGGTGGTCGCCACCGGTCCGTTGACAGCGCCGGCGCTCGCCGAGGCGGTGCGCGGCCTCACCGGCGAGGCCGATCTCGCCTTCTTCGATGCGATCGCCCCTGTGGTGCACCGCGACTCGATCGACCTATCGAAGGCATGGTTCCAATCGCGCTACGACAAGGCCGGACCGGGCGGCACCGGCGCCGACTACATCAATTGCCCGTTGAGCCACGAAGGCTACGAGGCCTTCATCGAAGCGCTGCTTGCCGCCGAGTGCACCGAGCACGACCCGCACACCCCCTATTTCGACGGCTGCCTTCCGATCGAAGAGATGGCGCGGCGCGGGCGCGACACGCTGCGCCATGGGCCGATGAAGCCGGTCGGGCTGACCAACCCGCACGATCCGACCCGCAAGCCACGCGCGGTGGTTCAGCTGCGCCAGGACAATGCGCTCGGTACGCTCTACAACATGGTCGGCTTCCAGACCAAGATGAAGCATGGCGCGCAAGTCGCTGTTCTGCAGACGATCCCGGGTCTGGAAAACGCCGGCTTCGCGCGGCTCGGCGGCATTCATCGCAACACCTTCCTCAACGCGCCTAAGGTCCTGGACGAACGTTTGCGGCTACGTGCGATGCCCCGCCTTCGCTTCGCCGGCCAGATCACCGGCTGCGAGGGCTATGTGGAAAGCGCCGCCGTTGGCCTCATCGCCGGCAGGCTGGCGGCGACCGAGCGCCTCGGCCTGCCCTTGGCTATGCCGCCGGCGACCACCGCGATCGGGGCGCTGATCAACCACATCACCGGCGGCCACATCCTCTCGATCGATGCCGGCCCGAAGTCGTTCCAGCCGATGAACGTCAACTTCGGCCTATTCCCGCCGATCGAGTCGCCGCTGATCTCGGAGGACGGCAAGAAGCTGCGCGGCCCCGAAAAGGGCGTCGCCCGCAAGCGGCTTCTCAGTGCCCGTGCCGCCGATGATCTCAAGTCTTGGCTCGCACACGCCGCGCTTTTGCCGATGGTGGTTTGAAGCGACTTCCTTACGAAGCTTTCATCTTGCGGCCATCCGCGGGTAAGTCCGCTTCCACCATCTTGCTCAGCGACGGGCGGGCTCGCCGCCGTTACCGAGTGGAGAACGCTGGATGGTTGAGAACAAGAAGAGGCTGGGCTCGCGCGCAGCGCTGCTCGGCGCGGCTGGTGCGCTCGCCCTTTCCGGTGCTATCGCCGGCGGAATTGTCGGGCCGCATGCCGCCTATGCCGATGCCCAACAAACTGATTCCAACAACCGCGTTCTGACGGTCAACCCGACATCGTTCGCCGACGTCGTCGAGCACGTCCGTAACGCCGTCGTCTCGGTCAAGGTCAAGATGACCGAGTCGGCCGAGAACGCGGACAGCGACAACAGCGATGGCGACACCCCGCAGATGCCGCAGCTCAAGCCTGGCGATCCGCTCGAGCGCTTCTTCAAGCAGTTCGGCCAACGCGGCGGCAAGATGCAGCACCCGACGAAGCCGAAGCAGACACAGGCCCAAGGTTCGGGCTTCTTCATCACGGCCGACGGCTACCTCGTCACCAACAACCACGTCGTCGAGCACGCCACCGACGTCCAGCTCGTCACCGACGACGGCACGACCCTGCCCGCCAAGGTGATCGGCACCGACAAGAAGACCGACCTCGCGCTGCTCAAGGTCACCAAGCCCGGCACCTACCCCTTCGTCCATTGGGCCGAAAAGGCGCCGCGCGTCGGCGACTGGGTGATCGCGGTGGGCAACCCGTTCGGCCTCGGCGGCACGGTCACTGCCGGTATCGTCTCGGCCCGCGGCCGCGACATTGGCGCCGGTCCCTACGATGATTTCTTGCAGATCGATGCTCCGGTGAACCGCGGCAATTCGGGCGGTCCGACTTTCAACGCCGCCGGCAACGTGGTCGGCGTCAACACCGCGATCTTCTCGCCCTCGGGCGGCAGCGTTGGCATCGGCTTCGCCATTCCCTCAGAGGTGGCGCAAACCGTGGTCCACGATCTCATGACAAAGGGCTCGGTCGCCCGTGGCTGGATCGGCGTGCAGATCCAGCCGGTCACCGACGAGATCGCCGACAGCCTAGGCCTGAAGTCCAGCAAGGGTGCGCTCGTCGCGGAAGCGTCGCCCCAGGGCCCGGCCTCTGCGGCCGGCATCAAGTCGGGCGACGTCATCCTTGGCGTCGACGGCAAGATGGTCGACGGCCCGCGCGAGCTGGCCCGCACCATCGCCGGCATGGGTCCTGACGCAAAGGCGTCGCTGATGTTCTGGCACGACGGCAAGCAGAAGACCGCCGACGTCAAGCTCGGCACGCTGCCGAACTCCGACAAGGTCGCCAAAGCCGAGATCGACGGCGACAAGGGCGATGATGCGTCCAAGGCTACCGTCGCCGCGCTCGGGCTGCAGCTCGCCCCGGCGGCCTCGGTCCCGGGAGCAGGCAGCGATGGCGTCGTCGTCGCCGATGTCGATCAAGACAGCGCCGCAGCGCAGAAGGGTCTCAAGGTCGGCGACGTGATCCTTGAAGCCGGCGGCGAGAAGGTCTCCAAGCCGTCCGAGATCACCAGCGTGATCGATGCGGCCAAGAAGGACGGCCGCAAGGCTGTTCTCCTGCGCGTCAAGAACGAGCAGGGCATCCGCTTCGTGGCTCTCTCGACGACCGCGAAGGACGGCTGAGTCCGGGCGCAGCAACCGGGGCGTGGTGCGGAGGCCCTCCTCCGCCCGCGCCGCAGCCCGATCCCGCAGGCCGGCCAATGCCGGCCTGCTCGTTTTCTCGGGATGTCGCTATATGTCGCCAATGCGTATCCTGATCGTCGAGGATGATTCCGAAGCCGCCCAATATCTGGCGAAGGCGTTCCGCGAGTCCGGGCACCTAGCCGACACCGCCGCCGATGGCCTCTCCGGCTACGACATGGCCCGTGACGAGGCCTACGACGTCCTGATCGTCGATCGCATGCTACCGAAGATGGATGGCCTCTCGCTCATCGGCGGGTTGCGCGCGCAGAACGTGGCGACCCCCGTGCTGATCCTGTCGGCGCTCGGCCAGGTCGACGATCGCGTCAAGGGCCTGCGCGCTGGAGGCGACGACTACCTCCCCAAGCCTTACGCCTTCTCCGAGCTTCTCGCCCGCGTCGAGGTACTGTCGCGGCGCAAGAGCAACGGCCAGGGCGAAGAGACGGTCTACCGCGTCGGCGGGCTCGAACTCGATCGCCTTGCCCACAAGCTGACGAGGGACGGAAAGGAGATCGTCCTCCAGCCGCGCGAGTTCCGGCTCCTCGAGTATCTGATGAAGCACCACGGCCAAGTCGTTACACGCACGATGCTTCTTGAGAACGTATGGGACTATCATTTCGACCCGCAGACCAACGTCATCGACGTGCACATCTCTCGGCTCCGCGCCAAGATCGACAAGGGCTTCGAGACGCCGCTGCTGCAGACGGTGCGCGGCTCCGGCTACACGATCCGCGACACGATCCGGTCCTGACGGCGCCACGAGGTGAGCGCGCTCGGCAGGCTTTTCCGCACCACCGCCTTCAAGATTTCGCTCGCCTATCTCGTTCTCACCTCGATCGGCGCGGCGCTCGTGCTCGTCTCGGTGGGGTGGAACGTCAAGGCGCTGATCCAGGAGCAGGTAACCCAGACGGTCGACGCCGACATCGTCGGCCTGTCCGAGCAATATGTCGAAGGCGGCATCACGCGGCTCGTGGAGATCGTCGACCAGCGGGTCAAGCAGCCCGGTGCAGGCCTCTATCTCGTCACCACCCACGCCGGCGAGCCTCTCGTCGGCAATGTCACTTCTCTGCCCACCGGGGTCCTCGACAAGACCGGAGTCGTCGAGACGACCTACCAGGTCAAAGGACAGCAGCGCCGCGCCCTGGCCCGCATCTTCGCGCTCTCCGGTGGCTTTCGCCTGCTCGTCGGACACGACCTCGCCGAGGGCGACGCGCTTGCACCAATCCTGTGGCGCACCCTGCTCTCCTCGCTCGCCTGGCTCACCGCGATCGCCACGATCGGCGGACTCGTGGTGGCGCGCCGCGTGCTCCATCGCGTCGACCGCATTAGCGCCGAGGCGCGCCACATCACCGAAGGCGACCTGACCGGTCGGCTGCCGATGGCCGGCACCGACGACGAGCTTGATCGCCTGGTCGGCAGCTTCAACGCCATGCTGGATCGCATCGCCGAGTTGATGGCTGGCATGAAGGAAGTGTCGGATAACGTCGCCCACGACCTGAAGACACCGCTGACCAGGCTGCGCAGCCGCGCCGAGCAGGCCCTGAATCTCGGGCACACCGACGACGATCTGCGTGAGGCGCTGGAGAAGGTGATCGACGACGCCGACGGCATGATCCGCATCTTCAACGCGCTACTGATGATCGCGCGGGCCGAGGCTGGTGCTGGCCGCGACGGCATGGCCGAGTTCGACGCCGCCGATGTCGCGAGCGACGTCGGCGAGCTCTACGAGCCGGCCGCCGAGAGCCAGGGCGTGGTGCTGGAGGGGCGCATCGAGCCCAACCTCGTCGTACACGGCAGCCGCGAGTTGATCGGGCAGGCGCTGGCGAACCTCGTCGACAATGCGCTGAAGTATGGGCGACCTCCCGACGGCACCGCATCGAGGATCATTATCTCCGCGGCGCGGCGCGGCGCGGTGGTCGAGATCGCAGTGGCCGACCGCGGCACCAGCCTTTCAGCCGAGGATCGCCTGCGGATCGCCGAGCGATTCGTGCGGCTGGAAAACTCGCGCACCGCGCCGGGCACAGGGCTTGGCCTTTCGCTCGTCGCTGCGGTGGCGCGTCTGCACAACGGCGAGATGACAATCGAGGACAACGCGCCCGGGCTGCGCATCGCGCTTGTGCTGCCGGCGCTGCGGACCGGCTCGGCGACCACGTTGCCGGTGTCCGCACGGCAGCCTGCTACGGTTTAACCGGCCGCCGAGATCGGCCGCTTCTCGCCGAACGCAGGCGCGGCGAGGCGTGCCGGCCGACCCGTCTGGCGCGTGGCGACCTGCAGCGGCGCGCGCACCAGCACCTCGCCCGGCAGCTGAACGAGGACCGTCGTGCCGACGTCCGGCTTCGAGGAGATGCGCATCGTGCCGCCGTGCAGCTCGACCAGCGAGCGCGCGATGGCGAGGCCCAACCCAGACCCCCGCATGCCGTTGTTGAGCTTGAGGTCGGCCTGCTCGAAAGGGTTTCCGAGCCGCGACAGCGCCTCGGGCGGGATCCCGACACCGGTGTCCTCGACCGACAAAGCAAGGATGCCCTGCGTGATCCGCGAGCGCACCGTCACGGTGCCCCCGGCGGGCGTGTACTTGACGCCGTTGTTGAGGAGGATCGCGAGGATCTTCGTCATTGCGTTGCGGTCGGCATGGATCGTCGTCCCGGCGCGCGGCTCGGTCTCGACCGTGATCTGCGCCGCGTTCGCTGCCTGCGATACAGAGAGCGCGGCCGCCTCGATCGCATCGGCAACGGGGAAGTCCGTCCGATCGAGCCGAACGCGCCCCGAGTCGAGATGCGCCATCTCGAGCACGTCGGTGATCATCTGATTGAGGTAGTGCCCACTCTGGTGGATGTGCTTGGAATAGTCACCGTAGTGGGGCGAGCCGATCGGGCCGAACGCCTCCGTCATCATCACCTCGGAGAAGCCGAGGATGGCGTTCAGCGGTGTCCGCAACTCATGGCTCATGTTGGCGAGGAAGTCCGACTTGGCGCGGTTCGCCGTCTCGGCGTCGGCCTTCTGCTCGCGGTACTTTTCGACGAGCGTCGCCATCTCCCGCGCTTGGATCGTCAGCAGCTGACGCGATTTCTTGAGGTCGGCGACCGAGCCCAGCAGCTGGGCCTCGGAATCCATCAGCTGCTCCTCGTGGCGCTTCAGCGCCGTGATGTCGGTACCCACCGACACGTAACCGCCGTCCTTGGTGCGGCGCTCGTTGATCTGCAGCCAGCGCCCGTCGCCAAGCTGAGCCTCGAAGGTGCGAGCGCCCATCGGCTGGCGCTCGACGACCGCGACCTGCGAATGGATCAGCGGGGCGGTGCCACGCTCCATGACATGGGCGTAGGGCGTGCCGGGCGCGGCCGCATCGGAGGGAAGGTTGTGGAAGCGCTGGAACTTGGAATTGCACATGACGAGACGGTTGTCGGCGTCCCAGACAACGAAAGCCTCGGAGATCGTTTCGATGGCGTCGCGCAGCCGCATGTCGGCGGCAGCGGAACGCTCCTCGAGCGCCATGGTCTCGGTGATGTCGATGGCGATGCCGACGAGATGCGGGCTGCCGCCGTTGCCGTCGATGATCTCGGCCTTGGCGCGCAGCCAGATCCACTCGCCGGAAGGGCCCTTCATGCGGAACACGTGGTCGAGCGCGCCGCCCGGATTGCGTGCGAGCAGGCGGGTCAGCTCGTTGAGGCCGCCGTCGCCGGGATGGATCAGCGCGTTGACCTCGGCGAAAGAGAGCGCCTTCTTGCGTGGCAGCAGCCCGACAATCTCGAACATCGACAGCGACCAGTCGATGTGGCCGCTGGCGAGGTCCCAGTCCCACAGACCGCAGCGCCCGCGCGCCAGCACCATGTCGACGCGCTCGCGCATGGCACGGCAGCTCGTGTCGGAGTCCTTCGCACGGCCAGCTTGCCACGAATAGCCGAAGGCGAGCGCCGCGAGCACGGCACCGACGCTGACGATCAGGACGATGCTGCGACTGCGCCCCTCGCGCCATTCGGCCAGCACGCCCTGCATCGTCTGCACCACGGCAATCTGGCCGCCGAAAGCGGGCAGCGAGCGTACGGCGGCGAGCGCCTCCTCGCCGCGCGGAAGAGCGAGGCGCATCACGCCCGCCTTCTCGGCGAAGATCGTGAGCGGCGAGGCCCCGAGCTCGTCGCTCAAGCTGGCCTTCGCTACGCCCGGCGGAACGCTGGCGATCACGTCGCCGCCCTCGTTGCCAACGATCACGCGCAGGCCCCTGCGCTGTGCCTCCGCCGAGATCAGTCGACTGATGAGATCCGACGCCTGGGATGGCTGCTCGCGCGGGTGCCGGTCGAGGTCGTCGGCGACGACCGACGACAGGAGCTCGATGTTGGCCGCAGCCCCGGCGACGATCCGCTCCTCGTCCTGAGACGCGGCGCGCCAGGAGATCGCAACGAGGATGAGGACAAAGCCTAGGATGGCGAAGGGAACCGCGCAGCGTAGCAACTGCTCGCCCGAGATCGGTGAAACGCTCCGCAGTCGCGCGACAGTGTCGAACGGGCCGCTCGAAAACTTGCCGGTGTCGTCGAGCCGGCGTGACGCCAGCGGTCGTCGCAAGGCAAGGTTGCGCCAGGCCCCTGCTCGCGCAGTGACGCTGGCCACGCTCGCACGTGACATGTGGCCCCCTCATCGATCCAGGGTGGATGTGCCGCATCTTCCCCGAATCGATCCATCTGAATCCGAGCGGACCGATTTGTCCAGCTAGATTAATAAGGTAGCAACGAAAACGTTAGAACAAACAAGAAACGCTCCGTCTTGACGGCCGTCATCGCTGCCTCCAGGCCACTGGACAGTATCGGCGTAGTACGGGACCTCGTATCGACTTGGGTCAGGCCAGCGAACGACCGGCGATGTCGGCGACATCAGCGGAGAGCCTGTCGGTGCCGGCGACGCGTTCGAGCGCCGCCTGCGCTCGCGCCCGGCGCCCCGGCTCCAGCGAGCGCCAGCTTCGGAACGAGGAGAGCAGCCGCGCCGCGACCTGGGCGTTGAATTTGTCGAGCTCGACGACGATGTCGGCGACAAAGTCGAAGCCGCTGCCGTCGGCCGCGTTGAAGCGCGTCGGATTGGCATTGGCGAAGCTGCCGATCAGCGAACGCACGCGGTTCGGGTTGCGGATCGAGAAGGCGGGATGGTTCATCAACGTCCGCACCGTCGCCAGCGTGTCGCCCTCGGGCTGGACGGCCTGCAGTGCGAACCATTTGTCGATCACCAGCGCGTCGTCGGCGAACCGCTCGTAGAAGGCGGCGAGAGACTCCTCGCGCGCCACTCCGGGCATCCGTGCCAGCACGCCGAGCGCC
>CAZZWW010000014.1:12738-19046 GCA_964657815.1 Vulcanimicrobiota bacterium
CCGGCGGTGAGGAGATCGAGCGCGGTGTTGCGCAGGGCGCGCCGCCCCGCTGCCGGCGCGGCCGGCGAGTAGCCGCCGTCGTCGGCGAGTTCGTGGTAGAGCGCGCGCAGCTCGGCGGCGAGCGTCAGGCCGAGATCGCCACGCAACGCCTCGCGGGCCACGTGAATCGCGTCGGGATCGACGTCGCGACCGATCTCGCGGGCAAGGTCGGCCTCTCCCGGAAGCGCCAAGCCCTGCGCCGCGAAGGCGCGGTCCTCGGCCGCAGCGGCCTTCAACATCAGGCGCAGCGCACCCGCGAAGGCCGGCTCGAACAGCGGAGCGCCGCCGCCGCGCACGGCCGCGGTGGAGCGCACCAGCAGCCGGATCGCCAGGGTCTGCGAGGCCTGCCATCGATTGAAGCTGTCGCTGTCATGCGCCGCCAGCGTCACCAAGTCGGCCTCGTCGACATCGGCGTCCAGCCGCACCGGCGCCGAGAAGCCGCGCAGCAGCGACAGCACGGGACGCTCGCGCAGACCGCGGAACGTCAGCGTCCGCTTCGACCCCTCGAGCACGATCAGGCCGCGGGCGCGCTCTTCGTCGGAAAGGTCGTCGCTCGCCGCCTCGACCGCGGTGCCGTCGGCGCCCACCATGCCCCAGGCGATCGGGATGACGAACGGATCCTTGTGCGCCTGCCCCGGGGTCGAGGGACAGGACTGGCTGATTTCGACCGCGAGCGTGCCGTCCTCGCCGTGGCGGGTCACGACCTTGATCTCAGGCGTCCCGGACTGGTGGTACCAGCGCGCGAAGCGCGTGAGGTCGCGGCCCGAGGCGACGGCGAAGCACTGGAGGAAGACCTCGATGGTCGTCGCCGTGCCGTCGCAACGCTCGAAATATAGGTCCATGCCACGGCGGAACGCACCGTCGCCGATCAGAACCTTGAGCATGCGGATCACCTCCGCGCCCTTCTCGTAGATCGTGGCGGTGTAGAAGTTGTTGATCTCGCGGTAGACGTTGGGCCGCACGTTGTGAGCGAGCGGCCCGGCATCCTCGGGGAATTGGCTGGCCCGCAGCGCTCTCACGTCGGCGATGCGGCGCACCGGGCGCGAGCGCATGTCGGCCGAGAACTCATGGTCGCGGAAAACCGTCAGCCCCTCCTTAAGGCAGAGCTGGAACCAGTCGCGGCAGGTGATGCGGTTGCCGGTCCAGTTATGGAAATATTCGTGGGCGATCACGGTCTCGATGCCGGCGTAGTCGCCGTCGGTGGCGGTCGCGGGCGAGGCCAGCACGTACTTGTCGTTGAAGACATTGAGCCCCTTGTTTTCCATGGCGCCCATGTTGAAATCGGACACGGCCACGATGTTGAAGACGTCGAGGTCGTATTCGCGGCCGTAGACCTCCTCGTCCCAGCGCATCGAGCGCTTCAGGGCGTCCATGGCGTAGCCGGCGCGATCCTCCTTGCCGGGCTCGACGTAGATGCCGAGCCGCACGTCGCGACCGGACGCCGTGCGGAAGCCATCTTCGATCACCGCCAGGTCGCCGCCGACCAGAGCGAACAGGTAGCAGGGCTTGGGATGGGGGTCGTGCCATACCGCGAAGTGCCGATCGGTGCCCTCGACCGCGCCGGCCTCGCCGGGGTTGCCGTTGGAGAGCAGCACCGGCGCCTCGGCGCGCTCCGCCTCGAGGCGTACGGTGTAGACGCTGAGCACGTCGGGCCGGTCGAGGAAGTAGGTGATCCGGCGGAAGCCCTCGGCTTCGCATTGCGTGCAATAGGCGCTGCCGGAGCGATAGAGGCCCATCAGCTTCAGGTTGGCGGCTGGATCGAGCTTCGTCTCGATTTCCAACAGGAACGGCTTCGCAGGTGGCGCGAACAGGGTGAACTGATCGGGCGTGGCGAGATGGGCGTCGGCCGCGATAGCCATCCCGTCGAGCGTGGCCGACACCAGCACCAGTTCGTCGCCGTCGAGCGCCAGCGGCACGCCGGGGCGCCCCTCCGGGTTGGGGCGGATCGCGAGGCGCGAGCGCACCGTTGTCTCGTGGTGGTCGAGATGCACGTCGAGCCCGACGGTGTCGATGAGGTAGTCCGGCACGCGGTAGTCGGCGAGACGGACGGGCTGAGCTTGATCGGTTCGCATGGACTACCCTGGGACGAGCCGCGGTCGGCGCAGGCAGGCTCGGTGCCATAATGGGCTTCGCGGCCCTCGCCGCAAGGCCCCGTTGCGACGACGGTTTGCTTGATCTTCGCACCGATCGGTTCTAGGTAAATTGACCGATCCAAGGCGGCACGTCGTTCCCAGAGGGCGTCAGGAGTGCCCGCACATGTCCGGACCGGCGACAAAATACCCCGCCAAAGTCGACGAACGTCTACAAAAACCCTGCCGACGGCGCGTTCCGCGGCAAGGCCGGATCGACGGGGGCGTTCGCCGACACCGGCGCCAATCGCACCTTCGGCGATGCCGCGCTTGTCACCCCCGAGGCGATTTGCTAGACGGCAGCCCTCGCGCGGCACGGGTCTCCCGTGGCGCCGATGCGGCCATGGCGGAATTGGTAGACGCGCTAGCTTGAGGTGCTAGTCGGGAGACCGGTGGAGGTTCGAGTCCTCTTGGCCGCACCATATTAATAGGCGCTTGATCGATAGGCTGGTGCCCCGCAGCTTGGGTCCTCTCAAGGCGTGCGCCTCGACCATCCGCCACAGCCTGCTCGAGGAACCGCTTCAACAACCACGCCGCCGGAGCTGGTGGCGTGTCGGTGCGGTAGATGATGTCCAAGCGATAGTCGCCGCGGACATGATGCGCGGCGGGCTTGAGCCAAGCGCGGCAAGCTTTTCTGATCTCGCTCGCGGTCGGCATAGGGGTCGGGGCCGCTCTACGGCGTGCTTGCGCGTCGCCTCGCCGGCTCCGCCGCTCTCGTCGGGCTGCTCGGCATTGTCATCGGCGAGCAGGGCGTCGCGTTCTTCCTGCAGCATTGACCGGACGGTGGGCATAGAAACCTTGGATCGACCGTCCGCGGGCAGGTCGCGCGCGGCACCGCTGCTCACGTCGGCCTCCCGCGCCACGAAAACGCGCGTGCTGGCGCTCTTTACCCTCGGCTATTTCGTCTCCTACCTGTACCGCGGCATCAACATCGGATTCGCGCCCTCGATCATGCGCGAGACCGGTCTGAGCGCCGGGACCTTCGGCCTGGTCACGAGCATGTATTTCCTCGGCTTCGCCGTGGCGCAGGTGCCGGCGGGCGTGATGCTCGACCGCTATGGCCCTCGGCGCGTCGAAACCGCCCTGCTGCTAGTCGCGGCCATGGGCACGCTTGTCTTCGGCGCGGCGCACGGCCTTCCGGCGCTGATGCTCGGGCGCCTGATGATCGGCATCGGTGTCTCCATCTGCCTGGCCGGCGCGTTCAAGGCGGCGGCGACGCATTTCTCGGCCGCGCAGCTGCCGGCGCTCTATGGCTTGGTGCTCGCGGGGGGCGGGTTTGGCGGCGTGATCTCAGGGGCGCCGGCCGTCTCCCTCCTCACCGTGGCCGACCGCTGGACGGTCAGCCTCGGGCTCGCCCTTCTCACCGGCCTGACCGCGGCCGCCCTGTTCGCCGGCACGCCGGACGCGGCCGAGCCGACGCAGCGCGCGTCCTTCGCGGAGCAGCTGCGCGGCACCTGGCTGGTGCTGACCTCCGGCTTCTTCTGGCGCGTGGCTCCCTTCTCGGTCGTCTCGCAGGGCACCTTCTACGCGACGCAGTCGCTGTGGGCCGGCGCCTACATGGAGGACGTCTCGGGACTCGGTCCGGCCGGCGCCGCGCGTTTCATCACGCTCATCGGCGTGGCCATGATGGCGGGAAGCGTGCTCGTCGGCGTGGCCGCCCGATGGCTGAGCGCGCGGGGTCTCGGCGTCGTCGCCTTCAGCGGCCTCTGCATGACGGTCTTCACGCTGGACCAGATCGTCCTGATCGCCGGTCTCCCCGTTCCCGGCTGGCTCGTCTGGACACTCTTCGGCCTGTTCGGGCCGGCCGGCATCCTGACCTACGCGATCCTGACCGAGGCCTTCCCATCCGAGATGGCCGGGCGTGTGAACACCACGCTGACCCTGCTGCTCTTCATCGTGATCTTCCTCTTCCAATGGGGCATCGGACTCGTCGTCTCGCTGTGGCCGGCGCTTGGCGGCCATCACGCCGCCGCCGGGCACCGCGTGGCCTGGAGCGGGCTCGTCCTACTGCAGCTCGCGACCTCGACCTTCTACCTGCGCCGCCGCTGGCGTGACGCCGGCATTATGGCAAGTCGCTAGCTCCGTGGCACCGGCCGCCAGCCCTGCGGCGCCAGCTCGAAGCCCTCGAAGCGGAAGCCCGGCGCCACGGTGCAGCCGACCAGCGTCCAGGCGCCGAGGCTCGTGGCGGTCTGCCAGTGCCCGGCCGGCACGACGAATTGCGGGCGCTGGCCGGCGGCAAGGTCGGGGCCGAGATGGTGCGCGCTGGCGTCGTGGCCGTTAGGGCTGACGGTGATGACCAGCGGCGCGCCGGCGTGCCAGTGCCAGGCCTCGGCAGCGTCGACGCGATGCCATTCCGAGACTTCGCCGACGTCGAGAAGGAAATAGATGGCAGTGGAGGCGGCGCGGCCGTCGATCTCGACCATGTCGCGGAAGGTCTCGCGGTACCAGCCGCCCTCGGGGTGCGGCTCGAGCTTCAGGAGCGCCTTGACCTCGGCGGCGGTCATGGGTCGCTCTGCGGTCGGCTACAAATTTTGCCAACCCGGGGCGGCGAAGCCGAACCCGCAACCCATTGCGCTCTCCAGAAAGCACTCTTCCGGAGAGCGCAATGGGTTCCGGATTCTCGCCTTCGGCTCGCCCCGGAATCACAGGCGCTCAATACTCCATCCCGATCTCGTCGGCGTGGTGCTCGAGGAAATGCTCGAGCCAGTGAATGTCGTAGTCGCCGTTCTGCATGTCGGTGTTGCGCACCAGCGTGCGGTAGAGCGGCAGCGTGGTCTCGATACCGTCGACGATGAACTCGTCGAGCGAGCGGCGCAGCCGCATCAGCGCCTCGGTGCGGGTGCGACCGTGGACGATGAGCTTGCCGACCAGCGAATCGTAGTGCGGCGGGATCGTGTAGCCGGCGTAGACGGCGGAATCGACGCGGACGCCGAGGCCGCCCGGCGGGTGGTAGTAGGTGATCTTGCCGGGCGAAGGCCGGAAGGTCGAGGGATGCTCGGCGTTGATGCGGCACTCGATGGCGTGGCCGCGCAGCACCACGTCGTCCTGCTCGATCGTGAGCGGCGATCCGCCGGCGATCTTGATCTGCTCGTGGACGAGGTCGAACCCGGTCAGCATCTCGGTCACCGGATGCTCGACCTGGATGCGGGTGTTCATCTCGATGAAGTAGAACTCGCCGTTCTCGTACAGGAACTCGATGGTGCCGGCGCCCGAATAGCCCATGTCGCGCATGGCCTTGGCGCAGACGCCGCCGATGCGGGCGCGCTCGCGCTCGTTCAGCGCGGGGGATGGGCTTTCCTCCCACACCTTCTGGTGGCGGCGCTGCAGCGAGCAGTCGCGCTCTCCCAGGTGGACGGCGTGGCCCTGCCCGTCTCCGAGGATCTGGATCTCGATATGGCGCGGCTTCTGCAGGTATTTCTCGAGGTACACCGCATCATCGCCGAAGGCCGCCTTGGCCTCGGAGCGCGCCGTCGACAGCGCGTTCGAGAGGTCCTCGGTGGTCAGCGCCAGCTTCATGCCGCGCCCTCCCCCGCCCGAGGCCGCCTTGACCAGCACGGGGAAGCCGATCTTGGCGGCGACCGCGAGGCCCTCCTCGTCGGTTGTGATGGCGCCGTCGGAGCCGGGGACGCAGGGGATGCCGAGGCTGATGGCGGTCTTCTTGGCCTCGATCTTGTCGCCCATGATGCGGATGTGCTCGGCCTTGGGGCCGATGAAGCCGATGCCGTGATCCTCGAGGATCTCGGCGAAGCGAGCGTTTTCCGAGAGGAAGCCGTAGCCCGGATGCACGGCCTCGGCGCCGGTGATCTCGCAGGCGGCGAGGATCGAGGGTATGTTGAGATAGGAGTCGCGTGCCGCCGGCGGCCCGAGGCACACGGATTCGTCGGCGAGCTTGACGTGCATCGCTTCGCTGTCGGCGGTGGAATGGACCGCCACAGTGGCGATACCGAGCTCCTTCGCCGCGCGCAGGATGCGCAGCGCGATCTCCCCGCGATTGGCGATGAGGATCTTCTCGAACATCAGGCGGACGCCCTCATTCGATCACGAAGAGGGCCTGCCCGTACTCGACGGGCTCGCCGTCGGCGACGAGGATCTGGGTCACCGTGCCCCCCTTGGGGGCGATAATCTCGTTGAAGGTCTTCA
>CAZZWW010000015.1:0-19031 GCA_964657815.1 Vulcanimicrobiota bacterium
GAAGGAATGCAGCACGGCGACGTTGAGGTCGAGCATCGCCTGATCGCGCCACAGCGGGTCCTGCGTGTCGAGGCCGGTCGCGGCGGCGACGGCCGACAGCTGGTCGTAGCGGTCGGGGTCGGCGAGATTCACGCTGCCGATCTCGGTGCCCATGTAGAAGCCGTTCGACGGCGCCGCGCTGTACTGGATGCCGCCGACGTCCAGCGCCATGCCCGAAACCGCGGGAACGGCGAACCAGCGCAAGCCCAGCGCGACCAGGTCGGCGTGGCGTGGGTGACTGAGCTCGACCTCCAGCGCCGCCGTCCGCGGCAGCTCGAACCACCGCGGCCGGCGGTCGCCGATCTGGATGATGATGGGCAGGATGTCGAAGGCCGACCCCATGCCGCGCCAACCGAGGTCGTGAGAGAGGCGCGTGAGCTCGATGGTCTTGGGGTCGCCGACGACCGTGCCGTCCGACCTGGTGTAACCGGCGTAGAGGATGAGCTGCGGATTGAGGATGCGGATACGCGGCTCGCCCGGGGCGAAGACGCTGATGATCGGCTGGATGTCGCCGCCGTTGGTCGCCTGTTCCAGATGGTCCACGATCGACGCGAAGATGGCTTCCTCGGTCTCGACGTGGCGCAGGTCGCGCACCTGGAGCGAGCGCCAGAAGAAGCGGCCGATGCAGCGCGCCGAGTTGCGCCAGGCCAGCCGCGCCCCGAACGCGAGTTCCTCGTAGGTCTGCCGGTAGGTTCCGGTGTCGGCGATCGAGGCGGCGACCTCGTGCCAGCGCAGCTCGAAGGCATCCGGCGCACCGTGCTCGTAGTAGAACTGGCGCAGGAAGGCGTGCGCCTCGACCTGCACGGATCCCACCGGGGCGAGGTGGAAGCTCGCCGCCACGATGGGATCCTGGAGATAGTCGAAGCTGTCGACGTGGGCGAGCGTCGTGGCGGCGCGGTGGCGCGGCGCGAAGCTCTCCACGGTGATCCGCTCGTGGCTCCAGCCGCCGTCGCGCAGGGCGGCGACCACGGTCTGCTGGAACGCCGGCGGCCCGCACACGATCACGCCGTCGGCCGAGCCGGCCGGACAGACCCCGATCCAATCGGCGACGCGGCCGCTCGTCTTGGTGTCGTGGATCGTCAGGGTGCATCCCTCTGCCGCGGCTTGCGCGCCGACCGCGGCCACGAACGGCGAGGCGGCGCCTCGGACCGACCAGTGCACGCCGACCTCGTCCGGCCCGTTGACCGACATCTCCATGATGGCCGGCGTGATGCCGATCCCCGCCGCGATGAAGAACAGGCTCCGTCGCGTTTCCGGAGGGCGCGTGCTTTGCGGCAGCGACAGGCGAAAGGCGCAGTCGGGCGTGGCATGATCGTGGAGCCAGCGCGAGAACACGCCGGCCGGCTCGCGCTTGACCACGATCTCCACGCCTCCGTCGGGCGTGGTGCCGGTGATCGTGTAGGGGCGCGTGATACGACGGTTCTCGATCACGCATTGGACGTAGACGAACGCGCCGGGGGCGTCGGCCACCGGCAGGTCCGGGAAGTAACGGAAGCGAAACCGTTTGACGTCGCCGCCGAGAGGGTCGGCGCCGACGAGCTCGGCATCCACCATCGAGCCCTGCCCGGCGATCTCGTCGAGCAGCGGACCGCATCCGCCGCACACCGTGCCGGCGCCGCACGCCTGTCCGATCTGCGCGCGGTTCGGGCACCGGTCCACGAGCGCGGCGACCTCGCCGCGCGACACGCCCTTGCAGGCGCAGACGATCTCGTCGGATCGCTCGGCCATCGGCGTCGGCTCGACGAAGAGATCACCGCACTGCTCGAAGAGCGCGAGGCGCCACGGCTCCAAGGCCTGCCCTGAACGAAGCATCCGGACCGCCGCCCCCAGACCGGACCAGCCGGATGGAGCCGCCACCTCGACGATAACATCCTGAACCAAACCAATTAGGCGTTTCGCGCCATCGTCGGCCTGGAATGTCACCAAACTGTCACTTTCGAGGCCGGGGCGACGAAACCGCGCCAATCCGGCCTTGTCCTCGCAGAGGATGCCATCGCGGTTCAAACCAATCCATTCGCCGGACAACGATGAGCCGCCGATCGGTAAATTCATTGTGCGCCCCATGAGCAGACGTCCGAAAAACGCTGTCTCGCAAGGCCGAGCGACCCCCGCCGCCTCACGAAGGACATGATCCGCCGAGGTCGCCTTCCGCGCAAGAGCAATTAAAAATGTGCTAAGCCTTTTGGTTAAAATCTTTCGGCGGAGGGTTTTCATGACTCCGAAACCACGCCTGTTCAGCGCTTCGCAACTTCCTTCCCGCACCTTCGACGAGATTGGAGCAAGTGAATACGATGAAAGGTGTTGTCTTCACCGAGTTCATGGGCTTCGTCGAGGCGACGCATGGCGCCGACGTGGTCGACGACATCATCGACGACTCCGATCTGCCGCATGGCGGCGCCTACACGACGGTGGGCACCTATCCGTTCCAGGAAATGCAGCGCCTCGTGGTGGCCTTGTGCCGCCGCACCAACGCCGGCGCAGGCGATCTTCTCAAGGCGTTCGGCAGCCATCTCTGCTCGCGCTTCGTCGTGAAGTTCCCCGAATTCTTCGGGGCCACCGACAACCTCTTCGACTTTCTCGAAAGCGTCGACCGGCACATCCATGTCGAGGTGCACAAGCTCTATGCGGACGCCGAACTCCCGAAGTTCCGGACCAGCTCGCGCGACGATCGGCATC
The DNA here is from genome assembly GCA_964657815.1 of Vulcanimicrobiota bacterium. Taxonomy (GTDB): domain Bacteria; phylum Pseudomonadota; class Alphaproteobacteria; order Rhizobiales; family Beijerinckiaceae; genus RH-AL1. The sequence continues at coordinate 2,716 of CAZZWW010000015.1, forward strand.
TCGGGATCGACTACGCGAGCTGCCGCCCGCTCGAGTCGCTGGCCGAAGGCATGATCCAGGCGGCAGCCGCTCATTTCAAAGAGCCGGTGGTGATCTCCACCCGCCGGATCGACGACGAGAACGAGCCCTTCACCCGGTTCCTGATCGAACGTGCTGCCTGATCGCATCGAGGACGATCCGACCGATATCGTTCGTGCGCGATACGAGCGACGCATCGAACGCGAACGTCGCGCTCGCGGCGAGGCGGAAGATCTGCTCGAGGCGAAGTCGCGCGAGCTCTACGCCATCAATCAGCAGCTTCAGCGCCTGGCCGTCGAGCTGGAACAGCGGGTCAGCGAGCGCACGCAGGACCTCGCGCATGCCGAGCGCAAGGCTCTCTCCCTCGCCGAGCGCGACCAGCTGACCGGCATCGCCAATCGCATGGTCTTCGCGCGGATGGGCGAGGCGGCGATCGCGATGGCCCGTGCCAAACGCGGCGGCTTCGCGCTCCTGCTCATCGATCTCGACAACTTCAAGCACGTCGGCGACGGCCTGCTCCGCGCGGCCGCCGAGCGCATCGTGCGCGCGACCCGCAAGCCGGACTGCGTGGCACGGCTCGGCGGCGACGAGTTCGCCGCGCTCATCGCCGACTGCGCCTGCCCAGCCGACCTCGCCGCGATCGCCACCCGCATCATCGCCGCCGTGAGCGAGCCGATCCGCCACCGCGGGCAGGTGATCGAGGCCTCGTGCTCGGTCGGCATCGCGGTGTTCCCCGACCATGCCGTCGATCTCGCCGAGCTGCAGCGCTTCGCCGATCTGGCGCTCTACAAGGCGAAGGGGGCGGGACGCGCGACCTTCGCGATCTTCGACGAGCAGCTCCGTCGCGACTACGACGAGCGCCACGCGCTCGGCTCGGACCTGAAGCTCGCCATCGAACGGGGCGAGGTGGAGCCGTGGTTCCAGCCCATCGTGAACGCCCGCACCGCCGAACTCGTCGGCGTGGAGGCCCTCGCGCGGTGGCGCCACCGTACCCGCGGGCTTCTGCCGCCCGCCACCTTCCTCGCGATCGCCGAGGAGCGCGGGCTCATGAACGAACTGTTCGCGGCGATGCTTCGGGCAACCTGTCGGACGACCCGTCACTGGATCGAGACCGGGTTCATCCGTCACGTGTCCGTGAACGTCTCGCCGAGCCAGTTCCGGGGCGGGCAGCTCGCCGAGGTGATCGGCGAGATCGTCGAGACGGAGGGCTTCCCGCCGACGGCGCTGACGATCGAGATCACGGAGGAGGTCCTGCTCAACGATCTCGGACGGGCACGCCTGCAGCTCGAGCAGATCGCGCGAGGCGGCATCCGCATCGCGCTGGACGACTTCGGCGTCGGCTACTCGAACATCGGCTATCTGCGTCGGCTGCCCATCCATCAGCTCAAGCTGGACCGCATCCTGACGAGCGACGTGGCCGAGGACCACAAGGCCCGGATGATCCTCGGCGCCATCATCGACATCGCGCGGACCCTGGAACTCGAGGTGGTCGCGGAAGGCGTCGAGACGCTGTCGCAGGTGAAGTGGCTGAGCCATCTCGGCTGCGACAAGCTGCAAGGCTTCCACTTCGGCCGGCCGGCGGACCGCGACGGCTTCTTCGCGACCTGGAGCCGCGACGGGGCGAGCTTCGGTGCGCCGGGCGCCTGAGGTCTTGATCTCGCGGCCGCGAAGGCCGATGACCTGAGCCCATGCTCAAGGCACGCGTGATCCCCTGCCTCGACGTCAAGGACGGCCGCGTCGTCAAGGGCGTCAACTTCGTCGACCTGCGCGACGCCGGCGACCCGGTCGAGGCCGCGGTGGCCTACGACGCCGCCGGCGCCGACGAGCTCTGCTTCCTCGACATCACCGCGAGCCACGAGACCCGCGGCACCCTGCTCGACGTGGTCCGCCGCACGGCCGAGGCCTGCTTCATGCCGCTGACCGTCGGCGGCGGCGTACGGACCGAGGCCGACATCCGCGCGCTGCTGCTCGCCGGCGCCGACAAGGTCTCGATCATGACGGCGGCGGTCCACGACCGTGACTTCGTGCGCCGCGCGGCGGAGAAGTTCGGCAACCAGTGCATCGTGGTGGCGATCGACGCCAAGGCGGTGGCGCCGGGCAAGTGGGAGATCTTCACACACGGCGGCCGCAAGCCCACGGGCCTCGACGCCGTCGCCTACGCCCGCGAGGTGGTCGGGCTCGGCGCCGGCGAGATCCTGCTGACCTCCATGGACCGCGACGGCACCAAGAGCGGCTTCGACCTGGCCTTGACCCGGGCCGTGTCCGACGCCGTGGCGGTCCCGGTGGTCGCCTCGGGCGGCGTCGGCACGCTCGAGCACCTGGTGGAGGGCATCCGCGACGGCGGCGCCACCGCCGTGCTCGCGGCGTCGATCTTCCATTTCGGCGAGTTCACGATCGGCGAGGCCAAGCGGGCCATGGCCGCCGCCGGCCTGGCCGTGCGGCTCGACGGGCTCGGCAGCCATGTGGCGGACCGATCGGCCAGAGGGGCGGCGGCATGAGCGACCCCTTCACCCTGGAGACGCTGGCCGAGATCGTCCGCGCCCGCTCCGGCGGCGACGCCCGCGCCTCCTACACCAAGTCGCTGCTCGACAAGGGTCCGGCGCGGGTCGCCAAGAAGTTCGGCGAGGAGGCGGTGGAGCTCTGCATCGCCGCCGCCGAGGGCGAGCTGGCGCCCGTCGTCGGCGAGAGCGCCGACGTGCTCTACCACCTTCTCGTCCTGCTGGAGAGCCTCGGCGTGCCCCTCTCCGACGTGCTCGGCGAGCTCCAGCGCCGCACGGCCCTGTCCGGCCACGAGGAGAAGGCGGCGAGGCGTCCCTGATGGACGAGCGCGCCGAGCTCGCCTTCTCGCCCTACCACCGCTTCACCCGGGCGCAATGGGCGGCCCTGCGCGCCGACACCCCCCTGACCCTCACGAGCGAGGACCTCGCCCGCCTCCAGTCGATCAACGAGCCGATCACGCTGGAGGAGGTCATCGCGATCTACCTGCCGCTCTCCCGCCTGCTCGCCCTCTACGTCGCCGCGACGCAGGGCCTGTTCAAGGCGACCCAGCGCTTCCTCGGCGCCGGCGACGGCAAGGTGCCCTACATCATCGGCGTCGCCGGCTCGGTCGCCGCCGGCAAGTCGACCTTCTGCCGCGTGATGCAGGCGCTGCTGGCGCGCTGGCCCAACACGCCGCGCGTCGAGCTCGTCACCACCGACGGCTTCCTCTTCCCCAACGCCGTGCTCGAGGCGGAGGGCCTGATGGGCAAGAAGGGGTTTCCGGAGAGCTACGACGGCGCCGCGCTGCTGCGCTTCGTCGCCGACGTCAAGGCCGGCCGCCGCGCGGTCGCCGCGCCGGTCTATTCGCACCTCACCTACGACATCGTCGAGCGCGCCGGCGTCACGGTGGACCGGCCCGACATCCTCCTCGTCGAGGGGCTCAACGTGCTGTTGCCCGGCCGCCGCTCGCGGGACGGTCGCCCGACCGCCTTCGTCTCGGACTATTTCGACTTCTCGATCTACCTCGACGCCGCCGACGACGACCTCGAGCGCTGGTACGTCGAGCGCTTCATGCGGCTGCGGCAGACCTCCTTCCGCGACCCGCGCTCGTACTTCCGCAAATACGCCGAGCTCGACGACGCCGCCGCCATGGCGCGCGCCGCCCAGATCTGGCGCGACATCAACCTCGCGAACCTGCACGAGAACGTGCTGCCCACCCGTGCCCGCGCCGGGCTGATCCTCACCAAGGGCGCCGACCACGCGATCGCCGACGTCGCCCTGCGCAAGCTGTAGCCCTTGCACAGGGCACTGCTCGCATTCAACGCAACCGAGTTTTTGCTAGACTTGATAGGCGCAGACTACTTACAGATACGTAGCACGGGCATAACAGGGGGGTTTTAGGATGCTGCCATCTATGTCATCGCGCGAAACAGATTTGTTGCGACGATTGATGACGACGAGCCACGACTTCGTCGAATTTGGCGCCGGCGGCAGCACGCTGATGGCATCAGCAATGGTCAAAAGGTCGATTACTTCGATAGACTCTTCAATGGAATGGCTGCTCAAAGTGAAGGAAGCCTGTGCCGAAAGAGACGGTATTCAACCTGAAACGATCCATGTCGACATCGGCCCACTGAAAGAATGGGGATGGCCAAGGGACGAAACAAGGAAAGGGGACTGGATCAATTATTATAGATCCCCTTGGCTCAATCCGAATGTTTCCAAAGCGGATACTTACTTCATCGACGGACGCTTTCGAGTAGCATGCTTTTTAAGCATTCTTGTCCAAACCGTAGATTACCCAATTGTTGCCATACATGACTATGCGTCTCGTTCGCATTACCACGTAATTCAAGATTTTGCGACAGAAATCGTGCGCGAAGGCGAACTATCGGTTTTTCGGAAAAATAACAGCTTTGATGCGAGCCAAGCCACGGCAGCTATAAAAAGCAAATACGCCTTCGATCCGCAATAAGTCAAGCTGCTAAGGACCTATACCCGCACGCCGTCGTTGGATTTTTAATATGTCTGTCCGATTGAACTCAAGAAGACTTATATCTTTCGATATAAGATTATCTATCTGCTCATCCGAGCCGATCCAAGATAGTAATGGATGCGGATAAAATGAGTACCTTCGATCATCAATCGGCAGCAGGTCTACATCGGGCCTTTGCATTGGGTTCATGAATCCAGCCAGAGGCATGTGAATTTTGATCGCGTTTGGCGATAGCCAAGCCGCCATCCACGAAAAGGTGCTCACACTTAAAACTATGTGGCGCGCCCCGAGCAAAGAGATAAAATCGGCTCGAGGTTTGCCCGGCGGCATAAATCGCGCCTCCGGGAATCGAACTCGCAAAGCTCTAGTATATTCATTGTCGGCAAGCTGCCCAACAAAAACCGCGCGCTTGCCTTCTTTTGCGAGAAGTTTTTCGTAGAATGAAAGCGGCAAGAGCCCATAATCTTTATGTACGTTGTCCTTCATTATATCTCCGGCTCGAATATTAATAAGCAATTCGTCGTCGCCAAAGTCGTTCTTTATATCGAACTTTGAAAGCTTTAGCCATTCCCGCGCCAAGCCTACCTCAGGAAGATACTCCATTCTTTGACCAAAAATACTTAATAGGACATGATTATAAGTTCGTGTTTTCAACAAGTGAACGATTTGATTTAAGTCAACTTTGTGCAAGGCTTCCACTTTCAATACGCTTTCATCCGACGTATCGATAAGACTTTTCTTATAAAGATGGAGCAGGTTTATCTCAAAATTACATAACTCGGATCCCTCGACTCGCGCTTCGATTTGTTTCGCAAAAAGGTATTGGAATATTCGATTTCCGTCATTCCCTCGATGGTCGATCGAAATCGATAGGTGCGGAAGAGAGGTATTCATTTGCTCAACCAGGGTCTCGGACCATCTCTCAATCGAAGGCTTAGCGTTGGAAGGGGTGTAGATTACCGTTCAGCTTTCTAAGCTCGCGGAGATAAAGATCGGATTCACCCGGGCAGGCAGGACCACCGAAATTCAGGAGATTTGACCTCCGGACATGATCACCCTGATCTCCTGTCTTAAATATTGCTGTACCTTCATTTGCCTCATCGAACATGGCGATGTAAAAGCTCTTGGCTTTCAGGCTCAACAGACTGCTTATTTCACTTCGGAAAAGAGCACCGCACTGGCGCGGCGCGCGTTCGAACTTTTCATCCCTACCGGAACTATTTGCATCGGAGAACCCCGGGAAGATCACTGGCACATACACGATGTGATGCGCCTCGCAGAACCCGATATCTCCTGCCGCCCATTGTTTGATCAAGCCTGACGCCTGGGAGGGCGACGAATAAGCGCCTACGACCCATGGGCTGATGCTCGCGACGCGCGAAAAAACGTCCAACCAACTCGCTTCACCATCTTTATGGGACGTTTCGCTACGCCACGTCATCGGCACTCCCAACATCACGCTCGCGCGTGTGTCGGTTGGGCCGGCGGAGAAGTATCGCAACAGATCCATGACGGATTGCACGTCGACCCGTCCGCGATTGTAACCCGCTCCCCAAATCTCGACGACAGGCTTTCCGAGATGGTGCAAGTAGCGTCCGTCCCGCGTGAACCCGCCGCCGACCACTTCCTCCCAATCCTGCTCGACGGTATGGGCCCAATCCTCGCCCGCCCCGTTGACATCGTATGTAATCATGTAGGTGCGTCCGTACTTCGCAGATGCCCGCGCGACATTCCGCAGAACCACGTCCCGCCCTTCCTTCCTCTTCGGGTCCTTGAGGGTCGACAAGAAAGTCTGGACCGCCAATCCCGAAACGGAATAGTCCTTCAGCCACTTGACTTGGCGATCGACGACAGCCGGATCCTGGCTGGAATACAGATGTGCCGGCTGGTCGTGCGCGTCCTTCAGGAAGGGCGCGAGACAGCCAGGCTGTTGTGGCCATTCCGACGTATCAGGCAGCATGTCGACAGCCGCTTTGCCATCGCCGCGCTGCCAATGACCCCAATTGCGCATGCCGGTCTTGTCGTCGGGGCACGAGAACCAGCCCTGATAGCCCGCAATCGTTTTGCCCTCGAGGGTGGTTGCATCGACATCGTCTGGTGAAGCAGACGATTGGTGGAGGTTCAGCAACAGCATGGCCGCGACGAAGCAGCATCGAAGCAGGTGATCACTCGTCGTCATCGAACCTGAAATCCTACCGGGCCGATCTGCGAACATCGAAAAGAGGCGCTTTCTCGGCTAGCCAATCCTTGTTCTCAGGAACGAATTTGTCGTACCAATAACGGTTCGTACCTCTCTGTAGAGCCGGCTGTTCAAAAGCGCGCATAAGCATATAGGCATACAAGCTATCCTTTTGATCGGTCGGCGAATTCACCTTCAGATCTGAGTAATGATCGAAAGACAGACCGCTCTCGCCTGCATCCTCCGATCCATACCTTCCATCGCAGAAAATTTCCTCATGTATATATCCATCCCACCGCAAGGTAAAGCTTGGTCTGTAGAGGCGGAGGTGGCGTTCGCTAGATCGCACGTCGATAGGTTCACCTTGTTTATCAAATACAAGGTTTTCCCTTTGAACAAAGAACAAATTCTTATTTTTACCTTTCTTCTTGATGGAGACGTATCCGTCTTCCACGCCTCCCTTCAAGATTTCGTCTGCATCGACGAACAGCAGCCACTCTCGCGTGCTGAAGGTCGCGCAAACGTTACGTGCCTCGGCGAAGCCGTTTTCGACAAGAGCTTTCCTCGGATAATCGATGAGCTTCACCTTACTGCCGAGCTTTTGGTAGATGATGCTTTTCGTTCGATCATCCGACTCCATGTCTAGGATGACGAAGCTGTTGAAACCAACGTTCAGCAGCGCATCGAGAGTGCGGGGAAGTATTGCCTCTTCGTTCTTAACAATCATCCCAATATCGATCTGATGGCATCCAATCGATTCACTTCCGACTATTCTTCCGGATTGATTTTCGATGTCTGATCGATTGAGTTCGGCTGATTGTGCCCTCAGGTGAACTTTTGCTTCGTCCGAGTTATGGTTAACCCATTTGGTCACCTGCTCCGAGGGCGGCGCGACCAGTCGGCGAGGCCACGGCATCATCACCGTAGAGCCAAACTTGTCACGCTCATAACTCTTTGGATCGTAGTGAATACCCGTTGCACCAATGTACTTAGCATAACATGCTATTGTATTTATCTTACAAGTCCCAAGCAAAGCCGACGCAACATCCTTTGCAGAATCTTGGGATGTCCCCGGGCTGCTGAACCCGCAAGCGGAAAAATATGCTCGAATAGCCTTATTGTTTCGGTCTTTGTATTTGTCATGTCGTATCAAGTCTAGATAGCCGTCAATAAAGGATTTCTGCCGGAGCCATTGACGCCGGGTCAAAGCAAAGCCCCATTTCGCGTGGAGCGGTCCGATTTCGCTACAGCGAGCCTCCTGGGCAGCAAGCGAGAGCAGGTGGTCGCCATACGCGCTAGCATAGGCAATGCGAGGGTCGGCAAGCGCCAGCTCTGCCATCGCATCAAGCATCTCGAGGTAATGCGGACTTAAGAGTAAATCATCTTCGAAGAAATAGCCTACATCTGCTCTTAATATTTCAAATGCGAAACGCTCGGCTCGGTCGTAATTGAGTCCCACTCCAAGATTTCGACGAGCAATGATTTTTGTCGCATCAGGAAAAATTCGACTGAATACCTCAATGCATTCTTTCGAAAGCGAGGGATTCGCTTCATCTAAGTCCTGAAATAGGTAGAGCCGCGAGGGATCGACTGGTCTCCGCTGAGAGCGCAGGCTGACCAAGACCGCCTCCAGGTAGGATGGACGATTATAGGAAAGTACCATCAGCGGAAATTCTATCGTCACAGGCTAGGCTCCTTATCCTAAGGGTACGTCGAATTGGAGAGGTACTCTAGGTATAGGAGATCGCTTGCATGAGGTCGAGTCGCGCCTCTATGTCGGCCTTTTCGATGCACACGATCTCCTTGAGTCCGAACATAAGACCCCTCCCATCGATCGTCCGCGAAGCGTTGACCTGTTCAGGGCTTGCATTGCTCGAGACAGTAATCGTGTTCCTGCCGCGGCGTGACCGGAAGCTGATGACGAGGACGCCGAAGCTGCCATTGTAAGCCGCCAAGTGAAAAGACGTGACCCCGTTGGAGATGACGCGAATCCGGCTGTCGCGGAACGGATGTAGGACTTGATAGGAAATGTAGGCGCAGAACTCTGCCTCCACGGAGGCTTCGAAGCAGATCGAGGCGCCGCCCAGACCGATCCAGCATCCCCAGTCTTCGAGCAGCTTCCAGTCGCCCGGGCCGCGCGCCAGATGACCGTTTTCGAACGCGACGATCGGCAGCGCTTGTGTCTTGAGATCGCTGCGAAGATGATCGATCACGCCTTCCAGCAGCGCGTCACCGATCAATCCGTCGAATTGGTGTTTCAGCGAGCGGAAGACGAAATGATTGGGGACGGACGGCAGCGAGCAGACATCCTCGCGGGTGCCGTTCAGAACCTTCAAGTAGTCCGCCGCCACCTCCGCCCACAGTCTCGGCACGAACTCATTCCGGATCTTCGCCTCGGCGGCATCGACGACCGTCGCATCCAGGATCAGCGTCTCGATCGTCCGATAGGTTGTGTCGACGTTTCTCGGGTCGATGTAGACGGCGAGGTCGCCCCCCGCTTCCGGCATGGACGACGTATCGGAGCAAACGCAGAGCTTGCCGTAGGCGAGGCTCTCGGAGATCGGCAGGCCCCAGCCCTCGTAGAGGCTGGGATAGACCGTGAAGCGGCATTCACGGTAGAGAAACTCCAGCTCCTGATCGGCGACGTCGGAGTGGATCTCGATTCTGCGCCCGAGTCCGGCGGTGGCGACGTAGCGCAGGAGGAACTCCTCGGACCGCCAGCCCGGTCGCCCGATGCAGATGAGCTTCGGCACGGCGTCGGGGTGCTCGTGCGCCAGGCGTCGCCAGACATTGAAGATGAGATCGTGGTTCTTGCGGCCCTCGATCGTCGACACGAAGAGGACGAAGCCCGCGTCGGTGTCGGTGAACCAGTCCGGACGCTTCGGCTGGGGTATCGCGGCGAGAGCGGTGGCGTGGCGCACGACGATGGTCTTGGGGGTATCCCAACCATTCTCGCCGAAATAGCGCAAGAGGTCCCGGCGCGTGTTTTCGCTGACACAAAGATAGAGATCGGTCGACAGGCGCGCCATAGACAAGAAGTGGCGAAAGACTTGCGCCGTCCCCTGATCGCAGGTTTCGCGAGCGTAGATCGGAATGAGGTCGTGGATCACGCAGGCGAAACTGGCGTTCATTTCCAGGCGCAAGGTGTTGATGTGCCTGAAGTAGTCCTCGATCACCCAGGCCGCGCCGAGCAGGAGAATGCAGGTGCCGTTCGGGCGCGCGTGCATCGGGGGCTCGACGGAGCCGGGTAGGCACCCGACCTTCGCGAGGTCGCGATCGTAGACGAAGACGCGATTGACCAGCGGGAGCGTCAGATCGTGCAGCACGCTGGCGAGCACGTCGGCGTCGAGCTTTTCGAAGCATCCTTTTTGGCAATTGAAGGCGATGAACGAGATGTCCGCTTCGTTCCACCGCAGAAGCTCTCCGACGACGCAGGCCTGGACGCGCTGAATGCCCGTCAGGTGTTCGTGGTGACCGATGTAGTAGACGAGGTCGGAGACGTCGCAGAGCACATGTTTGGGAAGCGTGAGAGGCTGCGTTACATGGTCACCGCCCTCGATCTCACTCCCCAGCCCGATTAATGAGCCGTACGAAAGCAGCGGCTTACGCTCCAGCAGAACTTCCCCCAACATGATGCGGACTCCTTACGCTAAGGCCAAAAATCCTGTCATTTCAGTGTCAAGACTCTTTCGCCGTTATCAACATCTTGTGACCACAGGCCGCTCGTCAAGAGAAAATTTAGGCAAGGCGAAGATTCACGTAGTCTTTTGTAAGAGCATGGTAACCATCGACGGCACCCGCACAGCCTTCGCCAAGTGTTCAGCGCGCTCGCGTCGAACGATGACGCCCCTGGATGTAGTGCTACGCCAGCGCGACCTTGAGGTGCACGGGGTTGTAGAGAGTGTTGGCGACCGGTGACCAAAGCGTCGCGTGCTTGATCAGCGCGTTCAGGGCCTCGGCGGACGCGTTCGACTCGATGTGGACGGTCACGTCGATGGCCTCGAAGCCGAGCGGCTTGGCTTCATCCGCCGTCCTCCAGTGCATCGAGTCGTGAACCTCGCCCGACAGCTCGAGCGCGAGGCTGGTGATCGCGACGTCGCGCGCCATGGCGTTGGCGTGGATGCCGGCCGCGAGGCAGGAGCCGAAGGCGGACAGGAGCAGCTCCAGCGCGTTCGGTTCCGCGTCCGCCCCCGACAGCGCGAGCGGATCGACGACGCTCGCACGCACGGGAATGTCTCGGATGTGGTGAACCTGCTGCAGGCGACCGGCCGCCACGGTGCGACAGCGTACGACTCTCGGACCTTCGGACGGGTCGGGTGTTCCGATCATGTGGTCGTCCTGCGAGCGGAAGTCCGGCAACAATCGGTCGGCATCGTCGCTCCCGCTTACGAGAAGACCGTGGACGCTATCAATAATGATAGCGATCTCGGTCCGATGATCGATATGGATGATCTCGGAACAGTACGCCGACCATCTACCTCAAGCCGCCCCAAGCCACGTTGCATTTTTCGTGACCGGCTTTGCAAAAATGAAACGGGCCGGCGCACCATGCTCGACTGGGACGACCTACGGTTCTTCCTGGCTGTCGCACGCCACGCGAGCCTTTCCGTCGCGGCCGAAGGATTGAAGGTCGCTCCCTCCACCGTGAGCCGACGGTTGGCGGCGCTCGAAGCCGATCTCGGTGTCCGCCTGCTCAACAGGACGCCCGAGGGCTATGTCTTGACCCTCGCCGGCGAGGAAGTCCGAGAGAAGGCCGAGCTGATCGAGAGCGAAACGGCGTGTCTGCGCCGCAGCGTCGGCAATCGCGACGCCCAGCTCTGCGGCTCCGTGCGGATCACCTGCGCCGAAAGTATCGCCAGCCATGTGCTGGCGCCCTGCCTGCCGGAGCTGCACAGGCAATTCCCCGGCATCACCATCGAACTCGCACCCGATCCACGCCATCTCAGCCTAGCGATGCGCGAGGCCGACATCGCAGTGCGCCTCAGTCCGCCCGAGCAGCAGGACGCCGTGCAACGGCGCATCGGGAGCATAACCTTCGCGGTCTACGCCAGCGCGGAGTACCTGGCCCAGCACGGCAGGCCCGATTTCGCTCGCCGCTGTCGTGGCCATTGCGCCATCCACCAGCTGGGCGACATGCAGGACGCGCAGCAGGCGGACTGGTTCGCCGAGCTGACGTCGGCGGCGACGCCGGCAGTGAGAACCTGCAGCCACGAGGTGGCGCTCGCGGCCGTCGCGGCAAACGGGGGCCTGGCCTGTCTCGCACGCTACCGCGCCGACCAGGACTACCGCCTGGTCAGGATGGCAGAGGCGCACCAGCCGCCTGTCGCCGATCTCTGGCTGGTCATGCACAGGGACAATCGCCTGACCGCCCGCATGCGTGCGGTCGCAGACCACATCGCCGAGCACGCGCGCTGCCTATCGGCAGCGTGAGCCCGGGCCCGGTGGCGAGGGCGAAAAAGCGGGCGGCCATCCCATCGGTTCCGCAGCCTCGCCGTTGCAATAACGCAAAGCCGCTTTTCGTTTTCGCCGCTCGACTTCAGCCGACCTCGAGACCTAAGCCGCTGAAGTCAAAGGAGCAGCGGTATCGTGCCGTTGTGGTGACGTCACGGGATGCTTCATGTCGTCCGCTTTCGGCCCCGCGCCCGAGGACGACGCCCTTCTCGAGTTGAAGGCCGAAGAGCTCGTCGTCGCCAGGAGACCTGTGGCTGGCGCCACGGTGCGGGTCAGCACCGTGACGCGACGGATCGAGCAGGAGGTCGACGAAGCGCTCACCCACGAGCACGTCGACGTCGAGCGGGTCGCGATCGGCCGGATCATCGAAACCGTGCCGGAGATCCGCGAGGAGGACGGGGTGACCATCGTCTCCGTCGTCGAAGAGGTCCTGGTCGTCGAAAGACGGCTGGTCCTCAAGGAGGAGGTCAGGATCACCCGCCGGCGTGTCGAGGCTCGTCATGTCGAGATCGCCGTGCTTCGCCGGCAGGATGCGGTCGTGACCCGTTTGGCTCCCGGCGAGCCGGCCGTAGATCGATCATCGTCGGACGACCAACAACTACCAGAAACAACGCGAGGACATCACGTCATGGAACACGAGACCATCGTCGCCATCTACGACACCGCCGCTCACGCGCAAGCCGCCGTTCGCGACCTCGAGAAAGTCAACATACCGGCGAGCGACATCAGCCAGCATGCCAAGGAAGGCTCGCTGACGGGCACGTCGCGCTCGACCACGCCGGTGCACGAGAAGGGCTTCTGGGCGAGCTTGTTCGGCGGCGAACCGGATCACGACACATCGGTCTATGGGCAAAGCATCGAGAGCGGTGCCACTGTGGTGACCGTGAAGGTCGCCGCCGACCACTACGACGAGGCCGCCGCCATCCTCGAGAAGCACGATCCCGTCGATCTTGATGAGCGCACGCAGCAGTATGGCCTTGCCCAGGGCTCGGCGGCGACTCCGACCGGCTACGTCGGCCATGCCGGCATGACCGACACGGCGATCGGCTCGCACGACGGCAAGGTGGTGCCGGCGCATGACGCGACCGATGCCGGCGCCATCGGAGCCAGCGGGCTCGCAGCTGGGCCGGTGACGACCACAGGCGCCAAGGGCGACACGCTCCAGCTCGCGGAGGAGTTCCTCGACGTCGGCAAGCGCACGGTCCGAGGCGGCACGACCCGTGTCCGTCGCTACACGGTCGAGAAGCCGGTCGAGGAGAAAGTCACTCTTCACAATGAGCGCGTGGTTCTCGACCGCCGCCCGGTGACCGACGGGCGAGTGCTCGCCAATGCCGACTTCACCGACAAGACGATCTCGATGACCGCGATGAACGAGGAGGCCGTGGTGTCGAAGACGGCTCGGGTCGTCGAGGAGATCGGACTGCACAAGGAGGCGAGCGACCGCGTCGAGACCGTGCGCGACAAGCTGCGCAAGGACGACGTCGAGGTCGAGCAGGTGCCGATCGCTCCGGTGGTTCGTGCCGACACGAACCCCACCACGCCGGTCAAACGCAAGATCTGAACGATCCGCAAGGGGTGCCTGCCGGGCACCCCTCATCTTCAAAGAGGAGGCAGAATTGAGCACATACGACACCGCAACGCCCGGCGCGACCCCATCGGGCGGCACCACGATCCTGGGCGAGGGCGCCCACATCCACAAACGCATCGCCTGGGGCGCCCTGATCGGGGGCGTTGTTCTCACCGTCGCGATCGAGCTCCTGTTGAGCCTGCTCGGCGCCGGCATCGGCCTCGGAACCGTCAACGTCAACGCCGGCACCACGCCATCGGGCGGCAGCTTCGGCATCGGCGCGGGCCTCTGGTGGGTGATCTCCAGCTGCATCGCTCTGTTCCTCGGCGGCTACGCCTCGGCCTGGATGGCGGGCATCACGAACCGGTTCGACGGCGTCCTGCACGGCGTGGTCACCTGGGCGATCGCCACGCTGTTCACCGTCTATCTGCTCTCCTCGGCCGTCGGCAGCCTCGTCGGAGGAGGCTTCTCCGCGCTCGGCAGCGTGACGTCCGCCGCAAGTGGCGGCATCTCCAGCGCGGCTAAGCCGCTGGCGCAGACGATCGGCATTTCGCCCGACATGGCCCAGCAGCAGGCGCAGGCCTACCTGCAGCCCGCCGGCACGACGAACCCGGCGGCGCTGACGCCCCAGCAGGCCCAGACGGAGGTCGCATCCAACATCGTCACCTATGAGCAAGGTGGTCCCGACGCTGCCGCCGCCAAGGCGCGCATCATCGACATCACCGCGGCGCAGACGAAGACGAGCCGCGAGGACGCCACAAGAAAGTTCGACGACACCCAGGCCAAGGTCCAGCAGACGATGGCGCAGGCCAAGCAGAGGGCCAAGGACGCGGCCGACACGACCGCGTCGGACGCTTCCAGGGGAGCCTTCGGAGCGTTTGCGGTGTCCCTCCTCGGCCTCATCGCGGCCGCCGTCGGGGGCGCGTTGGCCGTCCAGCGCCGGGCGCTGTTCGTCCCAGGCACGGACAATCGCCTGCGGCCCAGGGTCGCCTAAGCCAAGTCGCGGGCGCCATGGAGGGCGCCCGCTCCGTCTCATCCATTCTGAACGGGGAACGACATGTCCGTCACCGCTTGGCTCGACATCCTCGTCCCGCTGCTCCGCCCGATGAACCCGAAGGCGACCCCTCGAGGTGCTCTCCGGAGCCTTGCGCCGCGGTGGCGGGAGGCCGGTATGCGTCGGCTTGACCTGGAGCGAGGAGCCATCATGACAGTCGTACTGCGCACGATGCCGGGACGGCCGTCGGTTCGGCCTCCACCGTCGGCGACATGACGACGAAGGCGACGTAAGCCCTTTCCCTTGGCCGGACCGGCGCCGGCGTGCTCTAGGCAAGGGCATGAAGGTCCTCCTCCCGCTCGGTCTCCTGATCCTCGCCACGACGCTGGAGGCGAGCGGCGACGCGATCATCCGGATCGGCCTGAAGCCTCATGCCGTGCCGATCCGGGCCGGCCTGAAGCTGACCGGCGGCCTCATCCTCTACGGCTACGGCCTGACCCTGAACCTGGCGCCGCTGGACTGGGGCCGATTGGTCGGCGCCTACGTCGCGACGTTCTTCGTGGTCGGGCAGGTCATCAACCTCGTGGCCTTCAAGACGGAGCCGACGCTGCCGATCGTGGTCGGCGGCGCGCTGATCGTCGCCGGCGGCCTCGTCGTCACGCTGTGGCAGCGTTGAGCCCGGCGCGCTGCTTGACCCGTCGTCCCCACCCCTCTAGCCGCCGGGGATGACCCCAGCGCCCCCTGCCCCGCCCCACCTCGACAAGGGGCTCTCCGAGCTGGCGGCGGCCAAGGACCTGCTGCTCTGCGACGTGTGGGGCGTGATCCACAACGGCGTCGTGTTCCATCCCGCCGCCGTGGCCGCGCTGAGCCGTTTCCGGCAGGGCGGCGGCACCGTGGTCCTGGTCACCAACGCGCCGGTGCCGGAGGCGCAGGTTTGGGCGCGGATGCGGCGGCTCGGCGTGCCGCGCGAGTGCTTCGACCGCATCGCCACCTCCGGCGACGTCGCGGCGGCGGTGCTGGTCGAGGCCGGGTGCCCGCCGGTCTTCGCCATCGGGCCGGACGGCGACGTCGCGATCGAGGGCGAGGCCGGCCGGCTCGGGCCACGGGCGCCGCGGCGGGTCGCCCTCGCCGAGGCGGAGCTCGCCTTGTGCATCGGGCTCGACGAGACCGGGGAGCGGCCGGAGGACTACGACGCCGTGCTGGCGCGGCTGCGCGGGCGCGGCCTCACCATGGTCTGCGCCAATCCCGACATCGTGGTGGAGGTGGGCGAGGATCTCGTCTTCTGCGCCGGCGCGATCGCGGCGCGCTACGAGGCCCTCGGCGGCACGGTGATCCAGACCGGCAAGCCGTTCCCGGCGATCTACGCGCGGGCCGGGGCGATGGCCGAGGCGATCCGCGGAGCGCCGATTTCGCGGGATCGCATCCTGGCGATCGGCGACGCGGTGCACACCGACGTGAGGGGTGCGGCGCGCGAGGGCATCGACGCCCTGATGATCACCTCGGGCATCCACCGCGCGGCGCTGCACGGCGACCGCGCCAGCCCGCTCGACCGCGCCGCGCTGCGGCAGTTCCTCGGCGAGGAGGCCGTGGCGCCCCTGGCGGCGCTCGGCGGCCTCGCGTGGGAGCTGTGATC
>CAZZWW010000016.1:0-9184 GCA_964657815.1 Vulcanimicrobiota bacterium
CTGGGGTTGCCGCACGATGGCAGGACAGAACGGTCGAGCGGAGGGGCGCGCGCCGAAAGTCGGCGAACGATCGCCCCACGGTCTGTGATGTCCTACAGGACATCGCGACCGATCCAGCTTCCCGAGCCCGACGGGCGGGCGTGTCGAAATCGGGATCCCTAGCCGCGCCCCCTCTCTCGACGGACCGTCGAAGTCCGATCCCGAGGTGAGAGGTGCCATCTCAGCGTCGAGTACGAAACCCTCAAAATGACTGGCCTGCATCCCAAGTCTTCCTCACGTCGCAACGCATTCGAGAAGCTGCGCACTGTCGAAGCGCGGCTCAGGCTCAGCGAGGAGCGGCTTCGGCTGGCACTCGAGGGTGGCGGGGACGGCTTGTGGGACTGGAACCTCGGCACCGGCGAAGACCGGGGCTCGGACCGTTGGCGGCAGCCGGCCGACCCTGACGATGTCGGTCCGCCTCGGTCCGGTCCCGGTCCGTGGTCGGAGGCGATCCATGAAGACGACAGAGGGCGAGTCGAAGCAGCCATTAGCGACATCGTCGATGGCACCGCCTTGTCCTTTCAATGCGAGTACCGGATCCGGCGCGGTGACGGCACCGAGACTTGGGTGCTATCGCGCGGTCAGGTCGTCGAGCGCGCGAGCGACGGAGGTGCGCTGCGGATGATCGGCACGCAGGTCGACATCTCGCGTCGCAGGGAAGCTGAGATGCGGGCCGCCCACCTGACGCGGCATGACCATCTAACCGGGCTTGCAAACCGCACCCTGTTCCGCGAACGCCTCGACGCGGCAATCGCGTCGGCAGAGAGGGAGGCAGGGAGCGTCGCGATCTTCGCGTGCGACCTCGACCGCTTCAAGGCCATAAACGATTATCTGGGTCATTCGGCCGGCGACCGGGTCCTCTGCATCGTTTCCGACCGGCTCCGTACGGTGCTGCGCCACGGCGATACCGTCGCGCGCATAAGCGGAGACGATTTCGCCGCGATCCTCCGTGGCGTCGCCGACGAGGAGGAGGCGAGGCGGATCGCGGGGAGGATCATCGAGCTCGTCAGCCAGCCGATCCTGATCGACGGGGTGTCCATCGAGGTCGGCATGAGCGTCGGAGTGGCGCTGGCATCGAACGGTTCGGAGAACGCCGACGAGGTCTTCAAGCGGGCCGAGATGGCGCTCAACCAATCGAAGATCAACGATCTCAACGCCTATCGCATGTACGACGAAAACAGCCATCGAATGATCGTGGAACGAAACGTCATGGCGTTCGACTTGAGAGATGCCATCCGCCGCGACGAATTCTTCCTGGAATACCAACCCTTGATAGACGTCGCAAGCGCGTCGCTCACCGGGTTCGAAGCGCTGCTAAGGTGGCGACATCCCGTTCACGGCGTCGTCTCACCCTCGGTGTTCATACCCGTCGCGGAGGAGACGAATCTAATCGTCCAACTCGGGGGCTGGGCCCTCCGGGAAGCATGCCGCGAAGCGAGCAATTGGCCCGCAGGTGTCCGCGTCGCCGTCAATGTGTCTCCGGTTCAATTCAAGGGAGGCCTGGAAGACGTCGTGGGCGATGCGCTGCGGTGCACCGGCCTCGAAGCGGGCCGCCTCACGCTCGAAGTCACCGAGACAGTGCTCGTTATTGATCCCGAGCGGGCCTCGGCCATCTTGAGCCGCCTACGGGGGAGCGGCGTGATGATCGCGCTGGACGATTTCGGAACCGGGTACTCCTCGTTGGGGTACCTCCGTCAATTTCCCTTCGACAAAATCAAGATCGATCAGTCGTTCATCCGCGATATCGCCGACCAACGGAATGCCGCCATCGTCCGGGCGATCGCAGGCATCGGCGCGAGCCTTGGGATCGGCATCGTCGCCGAGGGTGTCGAGACGCAAGAACAGTTGGACGCCGTCCGCCAGGTCGGCTGCACCGAAGCACAGGGCTACTTCTTCAGCGGTCCGATACCGGCAAAAAAGATAGGCACGTTGACGTGCAGCTTCGATGCCGAAGGCGCGAAATCGTCCTCGGGATCAAAAAGGTCTCGGTCCTCGAGGCGAGATGCGAAGAGCCTGCCCCGTGTAGGCGCGGCAGCATGCCGGTAGCCATGCGGTGCGGCGTCGACCGGGCGTTGCTCTGAAGTTTCTGGCTCTATCGCCGAACCATGTTGGTCGGAAGACGCCGGATTCGCCCAAAGGAGACGAACGCGGAAATTCGACGGAGCGTTTCCACGGCTGTCAAAGCACCAGCGGCCGGGAGACGTCGATGTGCTTCTGCCCCGACGCTCTTAGCGACTTTTCTAGCCGAGAAGCGGAAGCTTCTCGATCGGCGTCAATCGCAGGTCGACGTAGGCCTGCTCTGTTTGGCAGAGCGCCACAATGCGGGCGATGATGTCGGCTTTCGACCCATCGACGCGCTCCGGCGCTGCGTCCTGATGGAGCACGTCGACCACATACCCCCTATCGAGGAAAAGCCTCATCAGTTCGTCCGGTTCGCTCTTCGAGATCGAGCGCAGGAGCAGCGGGCAGAACTCGCTGAACACGATCGGTCTATCGGCCGAGATGATCTTCTCGGCACCCTTGCAGGCGCGGTACTCGCCCCCCTCGATGTCCATCTTCATCAGGTCTATCCGGCCGATCTCGTCGACCATGGCATCGAGCCGGACGGTCGCGACGGGTTCCCACGCGCCCGTCGGTGCCGCGACCTCGTGTCGATCGGTGACGACATGGCCGCTGTTCTGCAAGCGGTCGGAGGGCAGAGCCGCCATGCCGAAGCGATCGGAGACGGCGACTGCGAGCACTTCGATGTTACCAATTCCGCTCGCCAAAGCGCTTGCCATCAGCATCGCCGCATTCTCCGGCGCCGCCTCGAAAGCGACGACCTTGCCGCCCGGT
The DNA here is from genome assembly GCA_964657815.1 of Vulcanimicrobiota bacterium. Classification (GTDB taxonomy): domain Bacteria; phylum Pseudomonadota; class Alphaproteobacteria; order Rhizobiales; family Beijerinckiaceae; genus RH-AL1. The sequence continues at coordinate 2,875 of CAZZWW010000016.1, forward strand.
CCGACGCGCCGCGCCGCCGGCACGGCGTACACCCCGTAATTCGCACCGATGTCGACGACGGTCGCACCCGGGCGGCAAAGGTCGAGGAAGAGCGGCAGCGCCCAAGGCTCGTAGCCCGCGGGGCTGCGCAGGCACGCCGCGAGCGAGGAGTTCGCGGGTATGGTGAAGGTGCAGCCATCAAACTCGTGGACCTCGCGAGCCTGGGTCCCACGCCGGTCGTCGGCGTAGATCCGGCCTTCCGGGATGGCCTCGCAGATGCCGCAGAACGTAGCGACGTCGAGCGTCCCGTCGAGCAGGTACGGCCTTTGGAAATCGTAGTCGCTGGCTTCGGGCTCCCGCCCGAGCTTCTCCTTGAAAGCGAAGCGCACGACGTCCTCTGCAAGCTTCTCGGCGGTGATCTTCGGCATCTGTCTGTTCTGCCTCTTGCTCATGGAAATCTCCGGGCCGGTCATTTCCCGCGTCTGATGACCAGGCCGACCGAAGTGGTGGTGTAGCCGTTCAACGCGAGCCGCACGTGCGGCGCGGCGTAGGGCGGCGTGTCGATGTAGCCGCCGAGGGAGAGCAGGTCCGGCGCGATGATCAGGTCGTCGACGTGATGGCCTCGCTGGCGCAGCGTCGCGATCAGCGCCTCGAGATCTCGTCTGCGGTACAGGACCGTTTGGCCTCGCTCGATCGTTTCGCTGTTCGACGAGAGATTGAACTCCGTCGTGTGGACGGCGATTCCGCCGATCTTCAGCGTTTTCTCGACCGAGTTGACGATGAATTCGGCGCCTGCTTCGAGTGAACCGAGATGTTCCAGGCAGCAGCTAGACCAGCAGAAGTCGTACTCGGAGAGATCGGGTTCGATCGAGTTCATGTCGCAGGTGCGCCACGACACGCGACGGCGGAATTCCTCCTTGCTCATCGCGCCGGTCGGCAGGTCATCGAGACTGGGCGCCCACTCATCCGTCAAGGTCCAGCCGGCACCGGCGCCGATCTCCGGCGGCGCGTCCGTGGCGGTGACGTCCGCGCCCGCGGCGGCGAAGACGGCCGGCAGCATCTCCTTGCCCACGCCGAAGCCGAGCCCACGCCGCTTGCTCCGCACGACGTTCGCCTTCTCGAGCTTGTCGATGATGAAGACGTTCTCCCAGAGCTTGCGGTGAAGCACGAGCGAATGCTGCATCAGGTCTATGATGCGGGCGAAGCGCGGGTGTAGGAAATCGCGGACGGAACAGGTCGAGTAGGGGAGGAAAGGCTCCGTCGATGGGACGTAGACGACGTCGGGCGCGGGCACGTAGATGTTGTCGCGCCACGGTTTCTGCGCCCTGAGGCGTTCAAGCAGAAGCGGCATCATGCGATCTGCCAGGGCGTCGAGCGCCTGTGCGTCGGGTTCCACCATGGCAATGGGAGAAAATTGCATGTGACGGCGATCCTTGTGCTCGTCGCAGTCGGGGACGGCTGCCCCGACAGGATTTGGGTGCTCTCGAGGAAGGAAGACGAGATCGATGTGGTGCCAGTCGAAGCGTTCGCGCGCAGCGGCATGAGCCGCGATCGCTGCGGCGTGGTCGTCGATCGGGGTCAGCGCCCCGAAGGGATCGAGGTAGAAGCAGACGAAGTCTCGCGAGCGAAAGAACTCGAAGAAGTCCTCCGAGTAATCAAGACCCAGGGCGTCTGCGATGTAGGACGGGGAGAATTCCGAGATGATTGCAGGTCGCGAGCGCTCGATCGTCCGGCTTAGCCCCCTCAGCGCGAGCAGCTCCATGCCTTCGATGTCGAGCTTGATGAAGGCGATGTCGTCGTCGAGGAGATCATCGAGCGGTGCAGTGATCGCAACGCGCCCACCGGCGTGGACGTCGCGCTCCGAGAACTTCGAGTTGGTGCCCACGCTGCTCCAGGCGGCGACGGTCCCGACCTTGTCCGAGGCCGCCACGGCAAGCAGCACGATCCTGCGCTCCGCGCTGGCTTCGATCGACAAGCGGAGGGACGCGACGTTATCGCTGTCGGCTTCGACGGCGTAGATGCGCCCTTCGGGCCCAACGAGGGCGGCGAGAGCGAACGTGTGGGTGCCGATGTTGGCGCCGACGTCGAGCACCGTGTCGCCCGTCCTCACGAAGCGTTTGAAGGTGTCGAGGACATGCCGTTCGGGTTCCCCGCCGTCGAGCATGAACTCCTCGTTGAAGTGGCCCCGCGGCACGAAGAGCCGGCTTCCGCGATAGTCGACGAGATGTCCCGACCGCGACGCCAGCGCGTGGGAATGCGCGATCTGGTTCAAGAAAAGAGCGCCTGTTCAAGCAGCGAGATGCGGCCCGACACGTCGTCAATGGCGCACCAGCCGATCGTCAGCATGCGGATCCAGAGCACAGACAGCTCATCCGGCGGGTTGTTGGTGGGCGTCCCCTCGATCTCGAAGTGCATCGTCGCGACGCCGCCTTCCCCGACAGAGACCGTGACCATATGGCGGAACATGACAGAGGGCTGCAGGGTACGGCGCGTCTGCATGCGGGCGTCGAGATCGGGTTGACGCGTCTCGCCACGGATGAGCAGGGCACTATCGCGCAGCCATGGTACGGTGACGAAGGTCATCACCACGCCGATGCGTGTCCCCTCCTCGAGATCGGTGGCGAAGCGGACGATGGCGTCCTTGTCGAAGATCCAGGAGCCGCCATGGTCGATCTTGCGCCATCCGGCAGCTAGGATGAGCCGGAGCGGGTGACGCAGATAGTCGGAAAGATCGAGCGATTCGTCCACGAGGTCGCTGAGCAAGAGCGACCGGCCGGGAGCGAGCGCCGGCGCATAGGTCGGACGCGGCGTCCGTTCCTCGACGCCCTTCACGAGGGCCGAGAAGAAGAACTCGCCCGCCGCGGCCCAGGTGCGGGGACGGAACCCGTTGCGCACGGCGAGTTCGCTGGCCTGTCGATAGGGTTCGTCGGTGACCAGCCGGCGGACGACGTCAAGCCCTGTGTTCAGATTGTAGGGATCGATGTAAATGGCGTGAGGACCGCCAACCTCTGGGATCGAGGCCGCAGAGGACGCCACGACGATCTTGCCGCGCGCGAGGCTCTCGCCGACCGGCAGGCCCCAACCCTCGACGAAGCTCGGGAAGATTGTGAAAAGGCAATGGTCGTATAGACAGGCGAGGTCGGCGTCGGACACGTCGTTGACGATCTTGATCGTGTCGTTGACGTAGCGCAGCGACTGCAACTGTTCGGTAAGGTCGCTCACCCGCCAGCCCAATCGGCCCACGAGGATCAGCAAGGGCAGTTTGACGTTCTCGCGGGCGAGCGTGTTCCAGATGTTGAGCAAGTACATGTGGTTCTTGCGCGCTTCGATCGTGCCCACGCAGAGCACGAAGGGTCGGCCGCGGAAGCGGGCGAGGACCGCTCGCTCCTGGCTTTCGGTGTAGGAGGTGCGTGTCTCGAGCTCGTGGGCGAGCGGCGCCGCGATGATCGGCGGCAGCGGAATGCCCTGAGCGGCCATCATGTCGCGGAGCTCGTCGGCCACGAATTCGGAGATCGTCAGGGCGAAGTCGAGTTGTGGCGCAACCTCGGCGAAGGCAGCCGCGAACATCGTGGCATGAGCGGGAATGCAGAATTGCGGGTGCGTGATGGGAATGAGGTCGTAGATGTAGGCCCCGAAGACAACACCTTTGCTCTTCAGGCGCGGGATCAATCCTTCGTGGGTTGCAGTGGTCCAGAAGGGGCCCGGCATGAAGTAAAGATCGCCGGTAGCCATCGCGGCCGGACAAGCAGAGCGACGGCACTCTGTTGCGGCAACCGCCAAGACCTCCTTGTCGAGTTTCGTCCTCACCGCCAATCGGACGAATTGTCTCGTCTGCTGCAGGCCTACCTCGAAAATATCGCCGCGATCGTCGCGATAAGCCATGAAGAATTTGGCGGCCCCCCGACCTTCCTCAAAATTGAGAAGGTAATCGAGCAGGCGGGTTTGCACCCTGTCGATGCCCGTCACAGTCGTATGTCTTGCGAGAGATTCGATCAGATCGGTACAATCGAAAAAAATCCTGCTGGAACGATCCGCAGAGATATCCGTGAAAGCTTCCAGTAGCCGATTATTGAGGTTGGCTAGGGCGGACATTTAGGCCTCAGGATGATTGCATTGGAGCAAAGAAGGTTTGACGCGCTATGCAGTCTTCCCCTTCACGAGTTGATACGCTGGCGAATACGCTAGATTTCGACGCGAGTTTGAACGCCTGCCGCTGGGGGCGCCAACGCCAACGTCAACCGACTGCCAACGAGACTTTCCTTCCGCCGTTCGCCGTTTGTCAGTGGACTAGGATGCTGTGACATCTTTCTCCGAAAGAGGACTGCCGCTCACTCGGTATTATAGGCATTTTTCTTACAAATCTATAATAAATCCTTGAAACTCAATACTGACGTAACGTCATTTTGCGTTTTGCATGGTGGGCGGTCGACCTTCGCCGCTAGCCTTGCCGTCGGTGCGGGAGGCATGAGCAACTGCGGGCCGGCCGCGGACAGGGTGAGGTCATCGGCCCGGTTGCGCCGTCTTCGATAAATAATTCACCGTCTTCGACACGGCCGAGTTCTACGGCTCCTACGGGAACGAGCGCACGACGACAGCCGCTTCACCCGCGCAATCGCCGGCACGGCGAGGAGGAAGGCGCGCGACCTCTCCTGTAAGCCGCCGATCACGGTTCGTGGTGAAGATGGTCGCATCCCAAACCGGATCGTCGCTCTCGAACCCGACGGACCAGCGAAAGGCAAGTCCCGCGGCGGCTGGCCGACCAAGATCCAGGCCATGACCGAGGCATTCGGCAACCTGGTCGGCTTCGTTCTTCTTCCGGGCAAGCGCCAAAACACGATCGGCGTGGCACCGTTCACCGAGGGGATGTGCTGATCACCGACAAGGGCCTTCGATGCCGGCTGGATCAAGGAAGCCATCGAGCGCGGTGCCAAAATCGGCATCCCCACGCGCCCCAAACGCAGGGCGTCCATCAACCCCTATGCCGAAGCTCCAGTCGCAGGCCGTCGCGTGGGCGTAGCGTGATGCGCTGCAGCGGCACGATCGTCTGACCGGGCACCGGCAGCAGCTCGAAGCGCTTCATCAGGGTGGCGAGGATGATCACCGCTTCCTGGATGGCGAAGGTGCCGGCGATGCACACGCGCGGGCCGACGCCGAACGGCAGGTAGGCGAAACGGTCGATCTTGTCGCGCTCGCCCGGCAGGAAGCGCGTCGGATCGAAGCTGTCGGGATTGCGCCAGATCAGCTTGTGGCGGTGCAGCACATACGGCGCGATGACGATCAGCGAGCCCTTGCGGATGCGGCGGCCGCAGAGGTCGTCGGGTCCCAGCGCCTCGCGGCTGAGGCTGGCCACGGGTGGGTAGAGGCGCATCGCCTCCTCGATCACGGCGCGTGTCTCGGGCAGCCGGTCGAGCACCGTCTCGATCGGGCCGTCGAGGGCGCGGTCGGCTTCGGCGCAGAGTCGCAGCCGCCACTCGCTGGAGAGCGACAGCAGAAACAGCGACCAGGTCAACGTGTTGGCAGTGGTCTCGTGACCGGCACCGATGAAGGTGACGACGTTGGCGCGCACCTCCTCGTCGGTGAGGCCGGTGCCGGTGACAGGGTCCGAGGCCTTGAGCAGCAGCGTCAGCAGGTCCTCGGGTGCGGGGCCGCCGGCCTCGATCAGCGCCTTGCGCTTGTCGACGATGGCGGTGACCGCCTTCTCGAAGAAGGCGATCGGCGCCTTCGAACGCATCTGCGAGACGCGTGGCACCCAGTCCGGGAAGTCGAGCAAGTCGGCCGGATCGAGCGTGCCGACGGCGGCGAAGAAGCGGCTCATCGCCGTCAGGAACTCCTCGGGATCGTGCTCGAGCCCGGTCGAGAAGATCGTGTCGCCCAGCACGTCCAGCGTGACCCGGTGCATGTCGCGCTGCACGTCGACGGTGCGCCCGTTGCGCACCAGGCTCCAGCGCCGCGCCAGCGCGTCGGCGTTACGCGCCATAGCGGCGGCGAACCCGTGGGTGATGCGCGGCGTGAAGATCGGCGCGAGCGCTCGGCGCTGCGTCCGCCAGGTCTCGCCTTCGCTGGTGAGAAGCCCGTCGTGCAGGCCGGGCGAGAGCACCCGCTTCTGCAGCGCGTCCTTGCGGTAGTTGGCGGCGTTGTCGACCAGCACGCGGCGGATCGAGGGCGGGTGGCTGACAACGGCGCCGATTCCGAGCAGGCCGCGCCCCGTCAGGATCGGCCGCTCGAAATGCGCCCGCGTCCAGGTCTCGATCGGGTTGCGGCGCAGCGTCCGCAGGAAGGCGATCGGCCGGAGCTGGCCCTCGCGCGGCACCGGTGCCGGTGGGGTCAGCCG
>CAZZWW010000016.1:9194-18301 GCA_964657815.1 Vulcanimicrobiota bacterium
TCGATCTCGTCGATCATGAACACGGGGTTGTTGGCGCCGGCGTCGCGCAGGGCGGCGTGGTCGAAGGCCTGTGTCATGCCTTTGCATATAGACGCCACGGCCCCGCTTGGCGCGGGGGCAAAGCATCGCGGCGCAAGGCGCTGGCCTTCGCCGCGCGAGAGGCGCGCGCCGACTTTTTTTGGCCACAGGGCGATTTCACTCAGGGGTCCTGTCTGGGAGGATCACGATGCGTCACCGCTCTCTCGTCGCGCGTGCGCTGGCCGGCGCCGCGCTGATGTTCGGCTCGGCCGCAGAAGCCAAGACGATCCGGATGCCGGAGACCGCGCCGGTGGTGACCTTCGACATCCCCGACGACTGGACCGTCACGTCGACGCCGCTCGGGCTGGATCTCGCGCCGCCCGACAAGTCCGCCCTCATCGTCTCCGGCTTCATCAAGCGCGACCGTGCCGCACTGACCAAGTGGCAGCAGGAGGCCACGCAGCGGGCGAAGAATTTCGGCGTCATCTTCGATCCCAAGGCCAAGAAGCCGATCGGGGGCCAGATGGCGGCCCCGACCACCCTGTTCTCGGGCGCGCCCTCGATCGGGACGCCGGAGCAGGGGCCGCAGGCGCCGACCGCGTTCGAGGACAAGACAAAGGCCGGGGCGCCGCTGGAGGAGCTGACGGGACGCGCCCCGCCGAAGGGCGCCAAGATCCCTGTCAACGGCCTGGTCATCTACGGCGCCAGCTATCACGGCACGCCGGTCGATGCCGAACTGCTCAACTACGCGCTCTCGCCCAAGCAGCTCTTCCTGATGCTGCAGGAGAGCGGCAAGACCGACGAGCGGATCGGCGCGATCGTCGACACCGTGCGCCGCGTCGAGAAGTAGCGCGATTTGTCATTCCGAGGCGCCGCAGGCGAACCCGGAATCGGTGCGCCTCGCTCTGTCCCAGATCTCAAGCGCTCACCGGTTCCGGATCTCCGCTTCGCTCGTCCGGAATGACGTTCGGGGGGATCCTACGCCACGAGGTCACGCATCGGCGGCACGCCCATCGTGCCTGGGAAGACCGCGGTCCCGAGCGCGGTCGCCGATAGTCCGAGCTGGTCGGCCAGCACGCCCTTCAGCACTGCACGCAGGTCCGTCGTCGGCGCCAGGTCGCGGCCCTCGTAGAGGTTTCCCGGCTTCAGGCCCGGCCACTTGGCGATGACCTTGCCGCCGTTGAGGCCGCCGCCGGCGAGAAAGGCCACGGTACCGGTGCCGTGATCGGTGCCGTCGGTCCCGTTGACGCGGGCGGTGCGGCCGAACTCGGTGATCGCCACCACGACCGTGTCGCGCCAGGCATCGCCGAGGCCGCTCTCGAAGGCGGCGAAGGCGCCGTCGAGCCCGCCGAGCAGGTTCATCAGCCGCCCGGTGGCGCCGCCCTCGCCGGCGTGGGTGTCCCAGCCGTCGAAGACCAGCGCCCCGACGCGTGGTCCGTCGCTGGCCGCCAGCAGCCGCGCCGCACCCACCGCCGCCTCGCGCATGCCGGCCGGGCCGCCCTGCGCCGTCTTCGGCTTGCCGTCGGGGCTGGTCGTTCCGCCTCGCGCCAGCTTGTCGGCGTCAAGGCCTTGGCGCATGGCGTGGGCCAGCATCGGATCGGTGGCGGCGTAGAGGTCGAGCACGCGCCGGGCGAGGTCGTCGCCGGCCTGCGGCAGGGCTGCGGGAGCCCAGCCGATCACCGGGGCGGCGCCGCGCAGCACGATCGGCGTCGACGCCCCCACGGCGAGGCCGCCGGCGGTGGCGATGCGCTCGCCGCGCGGCACGGCGGCGATGGCACGGTTGAGCCAGCCGGACTGCGTGAAGCCGGGGCCTGGCATGCCGCTTTCCAGCACGTCCTGGCCGTCGAAATGCGAGCGGTCCCGGTAGTTGGTCGCGGTGGCGTGGACCAATGTCGCGTGCCGCTCGCGGAACATCCGGGCCAAGGTCGGCATGCCCGGGTTGAGCGCGAAGAAGCCGTCGAGCGGCAGGGCCGGGTGCGGGCCGTCGAGCCGCATGGCGAGGTCGCCGTGCAGCGCGGCATAGTCCGGGTCGCCGACGGGACCGACGGCGGCGAGGCCGTCGAGCGCGCCGTGCAGCACGATCACAACGAGGCGCGGGTCGCGGGCGCCGGCGGCCGAGGCGACCCGCGGGATGAAGGCCGAGCCGAACAGCGCGCCGCCGCCGGCGAGCAGCGCGCGGCGCGACGGGTGGGGGAACGACGGCGAGAACACCATGGCGATCAGCTCCGCTGCATCTCGGGGGACATCAGCAGGAGGGCGAGCCCCTGCTGGCGGCTTTCGGCGCGGGCGATCGCATCGCGGGTCTCGGCCGACGGCCGTCCGCCGCAGAGCGCCTCGAGCAGGTCGCTCGGGTTGGGCGGATCCTTGAGCCGCTGACCGACGAGCGCGGCATAGTCGAGCCGGAGCTTCATGTTCTCGGGCGCGGCCCAGGCGGCGACATCGGTGGGAAAGCCGTTGGGTCCAGGCGGCTGCCACAGCGACATGCCCATCTCGCGCAGCGGGCCGAGGACCACGCCGGGATCCTCCGGCAGGTGCTGCAGCAGGCGGTGCGTGCCGATGACGAACTCGTAGGGGTCGCGCATGCGCCGCGGCGCCGCGTCCCAGCTCTCCGGCGCCTCGATCAGCGCCAGCGACACGCGATGAAGGTCGCCGTCGGTGTCGCGGAAAGTCCTGGCGAGACGCGCCACCAGCGCCGGCGGCGGATCGTCGGCGACGAAGGCGCGGGCGAGCTTGCCGGCGATATGCTCGGCGGTGGCCGGGTGGCGCGCCAGGTCGATGAGGGCCGTGGCGCCCTGGGCCGGACCCTCCTGCGCGTAGCTCCGGCCCAGGAGCTCGATCGAGCCCGGCTCATGCGCGTTCTCGTTGAAAGCGAAGGTGCCGGGCTCGCCGAGCGCACCCGGCGGCCCGACGACGGTCCATCCTGTGAGGATGCGCGCGAGGTTGGTCACGTCGGCCTGGCCGTAGCCGCTGCCGACGCCCATCGTGTGCAGCTCCATGATCTCGCGGCCGAGGTTCTCGTTGAGGCCGTGGTGCGAGCGCTGCCCGGCCCGCGAGTTCGGGCCGACGGAGCGGGCGTTGTCGAGGAAGTGCAGCATCGCCGGGTGGCTCTCGGCGGCCAGCAGCATGTCGGCGAAGCGCCCCAGCACGTGGGGGCGGATCGCCTCGCGCTCGAACGAGCCGGCGCAGACCCGGGCGATGCCGCCCTTGGCGGCGCTGATGCAGAAATGGTTAGACCAGAAGGCGACGAGCCGCTCGGCGAAGCCGGCGCGGGCCTCGACCGCGCGACGGATCCGCGCCAGAGCCTCGCCGCGGAAGATCGTCTGCTCCGCGTTCTGCGCCTTCACCTCCTTGCCCGCGCTGGCCTCCTTGGCCATCGCCGCCGGAGCGGCGGCGCTCGCCTGGACCATGGGCCTCTCCGCAGGCGGCAGCGGCATGGCGGTCGCGGCATCACTCGGTGCCTGCGCGCCGACCATGGCCTGTGCGGCGGCGAGCTTCTGCTCCTTGCGCCGGGCCTGATCGCCGAAGAATTGCTGGATCGCGATCTTGGTCGCGGGCAGTTCGGCGCCCGACAAAAGGGCAATCCCGGGCTGCATCAGCTCGGCCTTGAGGAAGCCGCGCGGGTCACCGGCGGCGATGGCCGCATCGCCGTCGCCGCGCGGACCGTAACCGAAGCGCGTCAGCGCGACGACTCCGAGGCTCGCCTGGTAGGCCATGCCGTTCCTGCTCGCTCGATGATGACGCGTAACCCGGCGCCCCTTGCCGTTGTAAACGCGAAAGCCGTCCCGAGCCTACGGTGCCGCCGAACGCTCAAGGGATGGTGAGGGGACGGCTTGCCATGGCCTTTGATCCGCGCCAACTGGAGGACGGCCTCGCGGGAGGATGAATGGTTCGGGTTGAGGCCGATGCGGCCGAAGACGCGCGCGACCGGGCGCTGGCGACCCTGATGGCCGCGGCGCAGGACGGCGACAAGGCGGCCTATGCGCGGCTGTTGCGTGACTGCGAGCCGGTGATCCGCCGCGCTGCCCGTCGCGTGGGCGTCGTCGACGACCGGCTCGAGGACGTGGTCCAGGACACGCTGCTGACGCTCCACAAGGCTCGCCAGACCTACGACCCGGCGCGGTCCTTCACAGCCTGGCTGTCGGTGATCGCGCAGCGCCGCGCCGTCGATGTGTTGCGTCGTTCCGGCCGTGTTGGGCGGCGAGAGGTGCACGCGCCGACCGCCTACGAGACGGAGCCCGACACCGCCGCCGGCGGTGCGCGCGTGCTCGAGACGAAAGGCGACGTTCGCGAGCTGCACGCGGCGATCGCCGGCCTGTCGCCGGTGCAGCGCGAGGCCGTGGAGCGACTGGCGCTGCGCGAGCAGACGCTGGCCGAGGCCTCGGCCGACACCGGCCGCACCGTGGGGTCTCTCAAGGTGAATCTGCACCGCGCGATCAAGAGGTTGCGCGAGCGGCTGATGTCCGGCCGTGCCGCAGCGACCGAAGCCGGGGAGGATCGGCATGTCTGACAGCTTCCGCGACGGTCTGGTCGCCAAGCTCGTGCCCGTGCGCCGCGTCGGCTCACCCTGGACGCAGGCGCTCGTCTGGCTCGGGATCGTCGCCGCCACGGCGATCGTGCTCGCAGCCTTCGCCGATCTTCCGCTCGTCGTGCACGACCTGATGATCGTGCCCGACATGTGGATGGCAGAACTCGGCGCCGCGATGACCGCGGGGCTCGCCGCATGCGCGACCTTCCAGCTTTGCCGCCCCGACCGCTCGCCGTATTGGGCGGCGCTGCCGCTGCCCGCTCTCGCGCTCTGGATCGGCGCCAGCTGCGTGGGTTCCACCCGCATCGCGCCGGTTCCCGCCATCACCCATGCCTTGATGATGGACGCGATGGCCTATGTGATCTGGATCATCGGCTTCTCGGTGCCGCTGTCGGCGGCGATCTTCTCGATGTTGCGGCGGGGCTACACGCTCTTCCCGACGCTGGCCGGCGCCACGGCCGGCCTCGCCGTGTCGGCGGCAGCGGCGGCGTTGATGGTGCTGTTCCATCCCTACGAGGCCTCGCTGATCGACCTTTTGGTGCACGGTGCCGCCGTGGCCACCGTGGTCCTGGTCAATCGGGCGCTCGGCGGTCGGCTCTTCGGCCGACGGGCTCACGCGGAGGGACGCTAGGCGTGCGCGCTGTGCGCCCGCGCGAGCCCGACAGTGCGGCCCGCACTTGGCCGCCGCTCGCCGGCTTCATCGCCGCCGAGCATCGTCTCGGCGAGGCTGCCGCGGCGCGCGGTCCGGTCGCGCTCGCCGCCTACGAGTTCCTACGCTTCGGCCTGAAGCAGGGCTGGGCCTGCCTGTTCGGCGGGGCGATGCTGTCGCTGATCATCCTGACCCACGCCTTCTACCCGGTGCACTCTGCGGTGGCGCGATACGACGTGCTGTTCTTGGGCGCCGTGACCATTCAGGTTTGGATGCTCGCGTTCCGGCTGGAAACGCTCGACGAGGCCAAGGTCATCCTCGCCTTCCACGTCATAGGCACTCTCATGGAGCTGAACAAAACCAGCGTCGGCTCGTGGACCTATCCGGAACACAGCCTCTTCCACATCGGCGGCGTCCCGCTGTTCACAGGCTTTATGTACGCGTCCGTCGGCAGCTATCTGGCGCGTGTCTGGCGGCTGTTCGACTTCCGCTTCGCGCGCCACCCGAGCGTACGTAGCTGTCTCTTCCTGTCGGTCATGATCTACGCCAACTTCCTCGCCGACCATTATGGCTTCGATGCGCGCTACGGGCTGATCGCCGCGACGGTCTACCTGTTCGCCCGCACCACAATTCTCTTCAAGGTCTGGCGCGCCCATCGCTTCATGCCGCTGCTGGTCGGCTTCCTGCTGGTGGCGCTATTCATCTGGTTCGCGGAGAACATCGGCACGTTCACCGGTACCTGGCTCTACCCGCGCCAGATGCAGCATTGGACCCTTGTGCCGCTGTCGAAGCTGACGTCCTGGTTCCTGCTGATGATCATCTCGTATTCGCTGGTCGCCTGGATCAACGGGATCGAGGCGCTCGACCCGTCGGCCGATCCATCGACAGCGCTGCCTCAGAGTAGCCCCTCGTAGGGCAGGAATGGGAGCACGTCGCCGTGCCGAACCTCGGTGACGTCCTCGGCGAGTTCGGCGAGGCCGGCGGTCTGCGTCAGCGAGGTCAGGATCGCCGCGCCCTCCATGCCGTGCTTTCGCGCGCGCAACGCGCCGGCCTCGTCGCGGCCGAGCGCGACGCGGACGTACTCGCGCAAACCCTCGCGCTTGCGGTGGGTGAAGTCCGCGAGGACGGAAAAACTTTCCTGCCGATAGGTCTCGCCGGACAGCACGGCCAGCGTCGGGCGCAGCACGCGGGCGAAGGTGACGAAGGCGGCGACCGGATTGCCCGGCAGCCCGACGAAGGGCACGGCGCCGACCCGGCCGAAGGCGAGCGGGCGGCCCGGCTTAATGGCGAGGCGCCACAGCGCGAGGTCGCCCCGAGCGGCCACCGCCGCCTTGACGTGGTCCTCCTCGCCGACGGAGACGCCGCCGCTGGTGACGATGAGGTCGTGATCGGGCTCGGCCGCGGCGAGCGCGGCGGCGATGGCGCCGCGGTCGTCGGGGAGGATGCCGAGATCGGTCACGGCGGCCCCGGCGCGCCCGAGCAGCGCCGCGAGCATGACGCGGTTGGAATCGAATCGCTGCGCGAGGCCGGCGCGCTCGCCGCGCTCGACGATCTCGTCGCCGGTCGAGAACAGGGCGACGCGCGGCCGCCGCGTGACCGCCGCTGTGTCGATCCCGAGGGCGGCGGCCAGCGCGAGGTCCTGGGGTCGCAGGCGGCGCCCGGCCGGCAGCGCCACCGCGTCGCGCGCGAGATCCTCGCCGCGGAGGCGGATGTTGGCGTCGCGGCAAAGGCCGGTGGGAAAGATGGCGCGGTCGCCGTGGATCGCGACGTCCTCCTGCATGAAGACGGTGTCCGCGCCGCGCGGCAAGCGGGCACCGGTGAAGATGCGGACGGTTGTCCCGGGCGCCAGCGCGGCGTCGGCCGGCGCGCCGGCGACGATGCGCCCGACCACCGGCAACGAGGTGACACCTTCGAGGTCGGCGTGTGCCAGCGCGTAGCCGTCGACGGCGGAGTTGTCGAAGGGCGGCAGGTCTCCGGGCGAGGCGACGGACTCCGCCAGCACGCGACCGTCGGCGAACGCCAGCGGCAACGTCTCGCGAGCCCCGATCGGCACGAGTGCCGCGGCGATGGTCGCGCAGGCCTGGGCCAAGCTCAGGACTTCGGTCGCCGCGTCGAGGTGCGAAAGCTGAGCCACCGCCGTCTGGTAGAGCACGTGGGCCGAAAGGTGCAACAACGCGAGGCAATCACCCCCGCGCAAGCTTGAGCCCACACCATGCGTCCCGGGCGGGGGAGCGGGATGATGGCGGCGGGGGCGGCTTCGATCGAGACGGCGAAGGCGCCGCGCGGCAACGCGCGCGACATCGCCTTCGCCGCCGGCATCGTCGGCATCCTCGTCGTCTTCTTCCTGCCGATCCCGGCGTTCCTGATCGACTTGGGGCTGGCGCTCTCGATCGCGCTCTCCGTGCTGATCCTCATGGTCGCGCTGTGGATCGCCAAGCCGCTCGACTTCTCCGCCTTCCCGACCGTGCTGCTGGTGGCGACCCTGCTCCGGCTGTCGCTCAACATCGCCACCACGCGGCGCATCCTCTCCGACGGCGCCGAGGGCGTGACGGCCGCCGGCTACATCATCGGCGGGTTCTCCAACCTCGTGATGAGCGGCGACTTCGTCATCGGGCTCATCGTCTTCCTGATCTTGATCACGGTGAACTTCCTCGTCATCACCAAGGGCGCGACCCGCATCGCCGAGGTCGGGGCGCGCTTCACGCTCGATGCCATCCCCGGCAAGCAGATGGCGATCGACGCCGACCTCAACGCCGGGCTCATCAACGACAAGCAGGCGCAGGCGCGCCGCCGCGAGCTCGAGGAGGAGAGCTCCTTCTTCGGCTCGATGGACGGCGCCTCGAAGTTCGTGCGCGGCGACGCGGTCGCCGGCATCATCATCCTCGCCGTCAACATCTTCGGCGGCATCATCATCGGCGCGACGCGCCACGGCATGGCCATGTCGGACGCCGCCGACGTCTACACCAAGCTCTCGGTGGGCGACGGGCTCGTCTCGCAGATCCCGGCGCTGATCGTCTCGCTCGCCGCCGCGCTGCTCGTCTCCAAGGGCGGCACGCGCGGCTCGGCCGACAAGGCGGTGCTCTCCCAGCTGGCACACTATCCCCGCGCGCTCTGGGTCGCGGCGCTGCTGATGGGCCTGCTCGCACTGGTGCCGGGCCTGCCGATCTTCCCCTTTGCCGTGCTCGGGAGCATCCTCGCCTTCACCGCCTGGGCGGTGCCGCGCCGCCGCGCCGAGGAGCTGAAGGCGGGCCAGGCCGTCGAGGCGGAGGAGGCGCGCGCGGCCCAGGCCGAGTCCGCCAACTCGATCAAGGAATCGCTGAAGACCGTCGAGATCGAGCTGGTGCTGGGTCGCCAGCTCAGCGGCAAGCTGCTCGGCAACCAGGGCGAACTCGCGATGCGCGTCGCCAAGCTGCGGCGCAAGTTCGCGATGCAGTACGGCGTCGTGGTGCCCGACATCAAGGTGTCGGACAACCTCGTGCTGGCGCCGAAGTCCTACCAGATCAAGATCCACGGCACGGTCGTCGCGCAGCAGGAGGCGCGGCTCGGCGAGGTGCTCGTCGTGACCGGGGAGGGCAGGGTGCCGGGCGTGCCGGGCATGCCGATGCGCGAGCCCTCCTTCGGGATGAAGGCGGTGTCGATCGCCGAGAGCTTCGCCGCCGACGTCGAGCGCGAGGGCTTCAAGTGCATCGACATCATGTCGGTGATCCTGACCCACCTCGGCGAGACGGTGCGCAACAACCTGGCGCAGCTCCTCTCCTACAAGGACCTGCGCGCGCTGCTCGACCGCATGGAGCCGGAATACAAGCGCCTCGTCGACGAGATCATCCCGGCGCACCTGTCGCATTCGGGCCTGCAGGCGATCCTCAAGCTGCTGCTGGCCGAGCGCGTGTCGATCCGCAACATCCACCTCATCCT
>CAZZWW010000017.1:0-18206 GCA_964657815.1 Vulcanimicrobiota bacterium
TGGTGTGAGGGCCTGCCCTTCTCCCGCGCAGCGGGAGAAGGTGGCCCGGCGAAGTCGGGGCGGATGAGGGCGCCGGGAGGATACCTGCGAAGCCGGCACGCCGACGCTGGCCCAAGCGCTGACGCAAGGAGCAAAGACGCATTGAACGCCGTTCAGAATGCGCTATCTTGCTCGCACCAGGGAATTGGCGCCTCCCGGTGTCGATGGCCGCTGCGCCCGCTCCTATCCCCAAGCCTTCAGTGCCGCGCGCCCGGCGTAGCGCGCCTGCGGCCCCAGCTCCTCCTCAATGCGGATCAGCTGGTTGTACTTGGCGATGCGATCCGAGCGCGACAGCGAGCCGGTCTTGATCTGACCGCAGTTGGTGGCGACCGCGAGGTCGGCGATGGTGGCATCCTCGGTCTCGCCGGAGCGGTGGCTCATGACCGCCGTGTAGCCGGCGCGATGGCCCATCTCGACGGCGGCCAGGGTCTCGGTCAGCGTGCCGATCTGGTTGACCTTGATCAGGATCGAGTTGGCCACGCCCAACTCGATGCCGCGCGAGAGACGCCCCGTGTTGGTGACGAAGAGGTCGTCGCCGACCAACTGGACCTTCTTGCCGATGCGATCGGTGAGCAGCTTCCAGCCGTCCCAGTCGTCCTCGGCCATGCCGTCCTCGATCGAGACGATGGGATAGGCACCGGCGAGCTTCTCGAGGTAGTCGACCTGTGCGTCGATGCCGCGCGTCGTACCCTCGCCCTCGTAATGATACGTGCCGTCCTTGAACCAGTCGGTCACGGCACAGTCGAGCGCCAGCGCGATATCCTGGCCCGGCTTGAAGCCTGCCGCCTCGATCGCCTTGACGCAGAAGTCCAGCGCCGCCTCCGCCGACGGCAGGTTGGGCGCGAAGCCGCCCTCGTCGCCGACGTTGGTGTTGTGGCCGCCTTTCTTCAGCGCGCTCTTCAGAGCATGGAACACTTCGGCGCCGTAACGCACTGCCTCGGCAAGCGTTTCGGCTCCCAGCGGCATGATCATGAATTCCTGGAAATCGATCGGATTGTCGGCATGGGCGCCGCCGTTGATGATGTTCATCATCGGCACCGGCAGGGTCCGCGCCTGGGTGCCGCCGACGTAGCGGTAGAGCGGCAGGCCGATCACGTCGGCCGCCGCCTTGGCGCAGGCCAGCGACACGCCGAGGATCGCGTTGGCGCCGAGCTTGGCCTTGTTGGGAGTGCCGTCGAGCGCGATCATCGTCTCGTCGATGTGCACCTGGTCCTCGGCATCGAAGCCACCGATCGCATCGAAGACGTCGCGGTTGACGCTGTCACAGGCGGTGCGCACGCCCTTGCCGCCGTAACGGCTCTTGTCGCCGTCGCGCAGCTCGACCGCCTCGTGGGCGCCGGTGGAGGCGCCCGACGGCACGGCGGCGCGGCCCATCGAGCCGTCCTCCAGCGTCACGTCGACCTCGATCGTCGGGTTGCCGCGGGAGTCGAGGATTTCGCGGGCGACGATGTCGACGATGGCCGTCATGGTGGGTCCTTCCGATGTGCGGCACTGGGGCCGGCGGCGGCGGGGCTTGTACGCCGATGCGCGGCAGCCTGGAAGCGTGCCCGCGCCGCCACAAACCGCAAATCTTTAGAAGGCGGCCGCAAAAGGAATGAGGTTGCCCCGCTGCCGCCGCGGATGGCGCCTAGCCGAGTCGCCCCATATGCGTCACGCCCTTTCCCTTGCGCTTCTCGTCGCCGCCCTCGTCGGGTCGGCTGCGGCGGCGCATGCCGATTGGCGCGATCCGATCGCCGGTGGCACCGCGATCCTCCCCGCGCATTTCGAGCAGGGCAACGGGACCTTGACGGTTCACGCCTTGCGACGGCCTGAACCCGGCCTGCAGGACGGGGTCTCCGAGCCGATCCGCTGGAGTCAGCCGCTGGTCGACCGGCACCTCGATACGAGCACGCGGTCCGCCCCGATCTCGGCCGAACTGCTCGAGGCGATCAACCGCGTCGAGCCGATCTACGACCCGACCCTGCTCGACGGCCCCAACGTCGTGGTGCCCCTTCACATCTCCGCCGGGACCGCCGAGACCCGCGACCTCTTCGGCGACCATTGGCGCATCGCGTCGGCGGATGCCAACGTCGATGCCGAGGCGCGGCCGCTGGCGACCGCCTGGACGGCGGGCCCGCTGCCGCGTCCCTGCACCGCCTACCGAGTCCGCCGCCGCCACGAGTGGAGCGAGCCGGCGCTGTCGGCCACGACCGCCGCCGATTGCCGCGCGATCCGCGCCCGGCAGACGCGCGGCTTTGCCGACACCTCGCCCCTGCCCATCGCGGTCGCGGCGCCTCCGCTCGCCGTCTTCGCCGCCCCGGAACCCGGATCGCGGATGTCGAGCGCCGATTTCTGGGCGGCGCAGCGCGCCAGGATCGCCAGCATCCACGCCCATCTCCATCGCAAGTGGACCGGGACGCAGGTCGCCCTCAGGCGGGCTCTCAATTGACGGGCGGCCCCACCTGCCCTTGACGGTCGGGGCCGCGGTGCACCATCTGCACATGCGTGCATGGTGACGGCCGAGCCGCATCGCCGCGCGATCCCAAACCCTACGAGTTCGCGACGTGGCCTACGCGGTCAAGGAGATCTTCTACACGCTTCAGGGCGAGGGCCGGCAGGCCGGTCGCGCGGCGGTGTTCTGCCGGTTCGCCGGCTGCAACCTGTGGAGTGGGCGCGAGGAGGATCGCGCCACGGCCGCATGCCGCTTCTGCGACACGGACTTCGTCGGCACGGACGGCGAGGGTGGCGGCCGCTTCGCGACGGCGAAGGCCCTGGCCGGTGCCGTCGCCGCGATCTGGGCCGGCAACGGCGGCGATCGCTTTGTCGTGTTTACCGGCGGGGAGCCGCTGCTGCAGCTCGACGCCACCCTCCTCGCGGCGATGCATGCCCACGGCTTCACCTGCGCCGTCGAGACCAACGGGACGCAGGAGCCGCCGCCGGGCATCGACTGGCTCTGCGTCAGCCCCAAGGCCGGCGTGCCCCTGGCGCTGGCCGGCGGCGACGAGATCAAGCTCGTCTTCCCGCAGGAGGGTCTAGCGCCGGCGGAGGTGGAGGGGTTGGCCTTCGAGCATTTCTGGCTGCAGCCCATGGACGGCGCGGCGCGCGTGGCCAACACGGCCGCGGCGGTCGCCTATTGCCTGGCCCATCCGCGCTGGCGGCTCAGCGTGCAGACCCACAAGGTCGTCGGTATCCCCTGATGTTCGAGATCTCCAAGCAGTTCTGGTTCGAGGCGGCGCATACGCTGGAGCGCGAGGTCGAGGCGGATTCGAGCCGCCGCATCCACGGCCATTCCTACCGCGCCGAGGTGATGCTGCGCGGCGTGCCCGACGCCCGCTCCGGCATGATCATGGACCTGACGCTGCTCGAGCGCGTGCTGGCCGACGCCCGGGACGGCCTCGACCATCGGCTGCTGGACGATGTCGCCGGTCTCGGCCCGGCGACGATGGAGAACCTCGCGGTCTGGATCTGGCGCAAGGTCGCGCCGCGCTGCATCGGCCTCGCCAAGGTGACGGTCTACCGCGACTCCAGCCGCGACACCGTCAGCTATTACGGCCCCGCCGCCGCCTGAGCCTTGGCTTCGGCCTGCGCCTTCTTCTTGGCCATCCAGTGCACGGTGAGGATGGCGCCCTCGTAGAGCGCGTAGGCCGGCACCACCAGCGCCAGCATCGAGAAGGCGTCGGGTGGCGTCAGGATTGCCGAGGCGACGACCACCAGCACGATGGCGTAGCGGCGCTTGGCGCGGAGGAAGGCCGCATCGACGATGCCGATCTGGCCGAGCAGCGTCAGCACCACCGGCAACTGGAACATGACGCCGAAGGCCAGGATCAGCGTCATCACCAGCGACAGATATTCGCTCACGCGGGGCAGCAGCTCGATCTGCGCGCGGCCCGGCTCCTTCGACTGCTGCATGCCGATGAAGAAATGCAGCAGGTTCGGCATGACGATGAAATAGACGATGACCGCACCGAGCGCGAAGAACACCGGCGTGGCGAAGAGGTAGGGGCGGAAGGCGTTGCGCTCGTGCTTGTAGAGGCCGGGCGCGACGAACGCGTAGAGCTGCGAGAAGACCACGGGGCAGGACAGGAACGCGGCGGCGAAGAAGGCCACCTGGATCTGGGTGAAGAAATATTCCTGAGGCGCCGTGTAGATCAGCCGCGCGTCCGGTCCCGCGACGTGCTGATAGGGCAGCACCAGCACGTTGTAGATGTTCTTGGCGAAGAAGAAGCAGACGACGAAGAGCACGACGAACGCGGCCAGCGCCTTGACCAGGCGCGAGCGCAGCTCGACGAGGTGTTCCATGAGAGGCGCCTTGGTCGCCTCGATCTCGGCATCGGTCATCGGCGCGGGGCCTGGCTCTCATCGTGTGCGGGTGCCGCGCGCATAGGCACCATCCGCCGGCAAAAGTCTTGCGCCTTCTCGCCGGCTAGGACGTGTGCTGCGGCTCCGGGGCCGGCTCGACCTTGGTCGGAGACGGCGCAGGGGGCGCCGCCGGCTCGGTCTCCGTCGCAGGCTTGTACCCCGGCGAACCCGGTGTCGTCGTGCCGAGCGCTTCAGTGTCGGCTTTGTCCTGCATGGGCAGCGGGCGCATCTCCTTGCCGAAATCATGCACCGAGTTCAGCCCGACGTC
This sequence comes from Vulcanimicrobiota bacterium, assembly GCA_964657815.1. Classification (GTDB taxonomy): domain Bacteria; phylum Pseudomonadota; class Alphaproteobacteria; order Rhizobiales; family Beijerinckiaceae; genus RH-AL1. The sequence continues at coordinate 4,646 of CAZZWW010000017.1, forward strand.
GATGCGAGTGGCATCCGAGAGCTTCTGCGCCTCCTTGCGCAAATCCGCCATGTCGGCCTCGCGCATGGCGTCCATGAACTGGCCCTGAAACTCGTTGGCCATGCGCTTCATCTTGCCGACGAACTGCCCCACCTGGCGCAGAACGCGAGGCAGGTCCTTCGGCGGGATGAAGATGAGAGCGGCGACCCCGACGATGACGATCTTGCTGGCGTCGAGATCGAACATAGGAGCCTCAGCCGACCTTGCGCGGCTCGGCCTCGTGAGCGACGGGCTGGGTCGACGGCGCGACGTAGGGCTGAGCCAGCGGCTGGTGGTCCAGCGTGCGCGCCGGTTCGGCAGGGTGCGCGGCCGCGACCTTGGACTCGTCGTCCTCGCTGAGCCCCTTCTTGAAGCTCTTGATGCCCTTGGCGACGTCGCCCATCACGTCGGAGATCTTGTTCTTGCCGCCGAACAGGAGAAGCAGCACCGCTCCGACGATGATCCAGTGGACGAGGGACATGCTGCCCATGGCGTTGCTCTCCGAGCGTGTTCGTCTTTTCGTTTGCGCAAGACGTATTCGCGCCCGGGGGTGAAAACAAGGCGCGCACGCTCGTTCTTGAGGCTAGAACTCGATGCCCTGCTGCGCTTTCACGCCACCGGCGAAATGGTGCTTCACCAGCGTCATCTCGGTCACGAGGTCGGCGGCCTCGATCAGCGGCGCCTTGGCGTTGCGCCCGGTGACGACGACGTGGAGGTCGTCCCGCCGCGCCGCCAGCCGCGCCACCACCGCCTCGAGCGGCAGATAGTCGTAGCGCAGCGCGATGTTGATCTCGTCGAGCACCAGCAGGCGGATCGTGGGATCGTCCATGAGCGCCTGCGCCTGCACCCACGCGCGCTCGGCCGCGGCGACGTCGCGGGCGCGGTCCTGCGTCTCCCAGGTGAAGCCCTCGCCCATCGTGTGCCACTCGACGAGATCGTCGAAGCGGGCCAGCGCGTGCTTCTCGCCGGTGTCCCACGCGCCCTTGATGAACTGCACGATGCCGACGCGCCAGCCGTAGCCGAGCGCGCGCAGGACAAGGCCCATCGCCGCCGTGGTCTTGCCCTTGCCGGGGCCGGTGTGGACGATGAGCAGGCCCTTCTCGGCGATCGTCTTCTCGGCGACCTCGGCGTCCTGCACGGCCTTGCGCTGCGCCATCTTGGCCTTGTGCCGCTCGGCGTCCACGCTCATGCCCTGCCCTCCGTGATCGGCGGCGACACGCGCCCGCGGCCGGCCGAAGTCAAGGCGGATCCGAGGCGCGTGTGCTCCGCAAGAATCTGCTAGAGCCGCCGGCACCTTGCCGGGCGTCGCCCGGCGCGTCTCGACGGAGCCTCATGCCACGCTTGGCCGACCGGGTCGCCTCTTCGAGAGGTTGGAGGCGCCGCGGGCTGGCGCTCGCCGCCGGGCTCGTCGGAGCGCTGATCCTGGCCCCGCTCGATCTCGGCTTCGCGCTCGTCGTGCCGATGGGCGTCGCAGTCTGGTTGCTCGACGGCATCGCCGTCCGCCCCGGCTGGAACTGGCGAGAGACCTTCGGCGCCGGTTGGTGGCTCGGATTCGGCTATCACCTCGCCGGCTTCTGGTGGCTCGGCGCCGCCTTCCTCGTCGATCCCGAATTCAAATGGCTGCTTCCGCTCGGCGTGGTCGGAGTGCCGGCGCTGCTGGCGCTCTTCACCGGCTTCGGTCTCGTCCTGGCGCGCCTGCTCTGGGTGCCCGGCCCCGCGCGGGTGCTGGCGCTCGCGGCCGGCGTCGCCCTTGCGGAATGGGCGCGAGGGCACTGGTTCTCCGGCTTCCCCTGGAACACCTTCGGCATGGCGCTCGGCGGCCGTCTCGTGTCGGCGCAGCTCGCCTCGGTCTGCGGACTCGACGGCCTGAACTTCGTCGCGGTCGCGCTGGCCGCGGCGTCGGCGGCGGCCGCCATGGCGCTGACGGCCATCCTCGTCTTCGGCGCGGTCCGCCTCTCGGGGCCGCTTCCGGCCAACGTGCCGAACGTCACGATTCGCCTGGTCCAACCAGGGCTTCGGCCGGACGAGGATTTCACCTTCGAAAACAAGGACGCGATCGTCGACGATTACGTGGCCCTCTCGCGTCGCGACGACACGGCCAAGGGCGTCACGCTCGCCGACGTGACGATGCTGGTGTGGCCGGAGTCGCCGTTCCCCTTCGTCCTGTCGCGGCAGCCCGAGGAACTCGCCAAGATCGCGGCGCTGCTGTCGCCCAGGACCAGTCTCGTCACGGGCGCCGCCCGAGAGGAGGATGCCCCGGCAGGGGACGGAGCGCGCGCGCACAGCGACTATTACAACGCGATCCTCGTCGTCGCGCGCGGCGGTCGCATCCTCGACAGCTATGACAAGGTGCACCTGGTACCTTTCGGCGAATACCTGCCGTTCGACGCGCTGCTTCGGCGTCTCGGCCTGCGCAACTTCGTGGCCGTGCCGGGCGGCTTCGAGCCTGGACGGGAGCGTCGCGCGCTGAATGTGCCGGGATTGCCCGCGGCCTCGCCTCTGATCTGCTACGAGGCGATCTTCCCGGGGCACGCACTTAACGATGCCGGCCCGCGTCCCCGCTTCCTCCTGAACATCACCAACGACGGCTGGTTCGGCGTCACCAGCGGTCCCTGGCAGCACCTTGCCCAGGCCCGGTTGCGGACGATCGAGGAAGGGCTGCCGATGGTGCGCGGCGCGGCGACCGGCATCTCGGCCTTCATCGATCCCTACGGCCGCATCACCGGATCCTTGACGCTGGGCGACGCGGGCATCCTGGACGGCGCCCTAGCCGAACCGGTGCCACCCCCTCTCTACGCCCGGATCCATGATCGGCTCAGCTTTATCGTCATCGCTGCTACGGTATTGTTATCACTGGCGATACGGATCAGGCATCTCCGCCAAAGCTGAAATCTGCCATGTTTCAGCCGCAAACTCTGACCTAATTGCAATTGCTTTTAGATATGTAGCCGTCGAGAGCTGCGTCAAAACTGCGCGAGAGAAGTTCGTGGATCGAAGTCCCGTCGTGAAGAAAATACCCAATCCCATCGACAAGCACGTCGGGTCTCGCGTCCGCATGCGCCGGGTTCTGTTGGGGATGAGCCAGGAGAAACTGGGAGAAGCCCTCAGCCTCACCTTCCAGCAGGTACAGAAATACGAAAAGGGAACCAACCGGATCGGGGCCAGCCGGCTCCAGCAGATCTCGAAGACACTGAACGTGCCGCCGGCGTATTTCTTCGATGGTGCGCCATCGTTCGAGGAAGGCGTCGAGATCAACCCGCTGCACTCGGCCGCCGCTGAGGCCGGTTCGGCCTACGTGGTCGATTTCCTCTCGACCACCGAAGGGCTTCACCTGAATCGCGCCTTTGCTCGCATCCAAGATGCCAAGGTCCGTAAGCGCATCGTCGATCTCGTGGCAGCGATCGCCGGCGACGACGAGGTGATCGCAGCTCCGCCTTCGTGAACCGACACCGTCGGTCAGGCTCGAACCGCGACCCGGCAGAAGACCGTCTCAAAGGATAGTCGTGCTCGGCTTCCAAGAAGGAGCGGTTTCGGACTAGACAGGCATCGCCGAGGTCGGCGCCAAGACCGACTCGTTTCGGAGGTTCCTTGCCCGCGCCCGACGATGCCGCCCTTCAGGCTCTTCTTCTAGCGGTCGCCGCGCAGGATCGCTTGGCGTTCCGCAAGCTCTACGACGCCGTCTCGCCGAAACTTTTCGGGACGGTTCTCCGTATCGTGAGGAACAGGCCGGCCGCCGAGGAAGTGCTGCAGGACGTGTTCCTGCGCATCTGGCAGAACGCGTCGAGCTACGCTCCCGCGACGGCGGCGGCCGGTGTCTGGATGAACTCGATCGCACGCAACCGTTCCATCGACGTTCTGCGCCAGCGTGGCTACGTGCAGGTGTCGGCCGTGGATGGTGCGTCGGACTGGTTCGAGAAGGTTGCGGAAGACAGGGACCGCGAGGGCGACATGATCGACAACGCGTCGCTTCGACGCTGTTTAGAGGGGATCGAGCCTCAGGCGCGGAGCTGCGTCCTGCTCGCCTATTACGAGGGATTCTCGCGCGAGGAACTGGCCCAGCGCTTCGACCGGCCGGTCAATACGATCAAGACCTGGTTGCATCGTTCGCTCGGCAATCTTCGCGCCTGTCTCGACGGATCGCCGACATGAGCGTGCTCGACGATGCCGAGGGCGTCGACTCTCGTGCAGCGGAATATGTGATCGGCACCCTCGGCGGCGACGAGCGCGCGACCTTCACAGGCAGCCTCGCCAACGACGAGGCGGCGCGCGCCGCGGTAGCTGCCTGGGAGCTTAGGCTGTCGCCTTTGCACCGCGTCGGGGACGATGTGTCTCCGCCGGCCGAGTTGTGGGCACGGATCGAGCAGGCGCTCGGTCTGCCATTGGCCAACCGCTTCCGCGTCATCGACGGCGGCGCAGCCGCCGACGCGGCGATCCTGCGCTCGCGCGATCGCTGGCGCGTGCTCGCGCTGTCGACGGGCGGCCTGGCCGCGGCCCTCGTCGCCCTCGTGGTGGGGCGCGAGATCGGCGTCCTGAGGGCGCCCGAGGCTGCGACCTACGTGGCCGCGGTCAATAGGGGTGGCGACAAGCCGGCGCTGATCGTCACCGTCGACCTCAAGACGCGTCAGGTGCTGGTGCGGCCGGTCGCGGCCCAGGCGCCGGCCGATCACAGCCTCGAGCTCTGGTATATCGGCGGCGGGCGCGCGCCGCGCTCCATGGGTCTGGTGACCGATGCCGCGGCGCATGCCGCGATCCCCGCCGACGCCGATGCCGACGGTGCGGCGACGTTCGCCGTCTCGGTCGAGCCGCCTGGCGGCTCCAAGACCGGCGGGCCTACGGGCGCCGTCCTCTACTCGGGACAGCTCGTCAAGGAATAGGCGCCATCGCCTTGCCGCCGTCGCGCCGACGCGCGATGCTTCCGCGTGATTCCGGGTCCGCCCGGTGGACACGGAGTGCCCGAGAGCCTTGCCCGTCGCCCCCGAACGCGCCGCCCCGCCTCCCGCGAGCAACGTGCTCGAACTCACCGTCGGCGAGCTGTCGGGTGCGCTGAAGCGAACGATCGAGGATCGTTTCGGCTTCGTGCGCGTGCGCGGCGAGATCTCGAACTACCGTGGCCCGCATTCCTCCGGCCACGCTTATTTCTGCCTGAAGGACGAGACGGCCCGCATCGACGCCGTCGTCTGGCGCACGGCATTCGCCAAGCTGAAGGTCAAGCCTCAGGAGGGGCTCGAGGTGATCGCCACCGGGCGCGTCACCACCTTCCCCGGCAAGTCGACCTACCAGATCGTGATCGAGGCCATCGAACCGGCTGGGATCGGAGCGCTGATGGCGCTCCTCGACGAACGCCGCAAGACGCTCGCCGCGGAGGGGCTGTTCGACGCCACGCGCAAGCGGGCGATTCCCTTCCTACCGCGGCGCATCGGCGTGGTGACCTCGCCGACCGGCGCGGTCATCCGCGACATTCTCCATCGGCTGCTCGACCGCTTTCCGCGCGACGTGCTGGTCTGGCCGGTCCGCGTCCAGGGCGAGACCGCCGCCGCGGAGATCGCCGCCGCCATCGCCGGCTTCGATGCCCTGCCCGCCGTCGGGCCGATGGCGCGGCCCGACGTGCTCATCGTCGCGCGAGGCGGCGGCTCGCTCGAGGACCTCTGGGCGTTCAACGAGGAGGTCGTGGTGCGCGCCGCGGCGGCCTGCTCCATTCCCTTGATCGCCGCCGTGGGGCACGAGACCGATACCACGCTCATCGACCACGTCGCCGATCTCCGCGCGCCGACGCCGTCGGGCGCCGCCGAGAAGGCGGTCCCGGTTCGCTCGGATCTCGTGTCGGCCCTCGCCGACGTGGGTCGGCGCAATCGCGACGCTGCGGCACGGCATCTCTCGCGCGCGCGAAGCGACCTACGGGCGATGGTTCGGGCGCTCCCTTCGGCGGAGACCGTGACCATGGCGCCCCGCCAGAGGCTCGACCGGGCCGACGAGCGCCTTGCCGCGGCTGTGGCCGCCGGCCTCGATCGCCGCCACCTCGAGCTGTCGCGTCACGCCAACCGCCTGTCGCGGCAGGCTCCGCGAACCCGTCTCGCACAGACCGCGCAGCGGCTCGGGGCCCTGGAGCAGCGGCTCGTCTTCGCCGTGGAGCGCACGGCGGAGCGGCGCGAGCGGCAGCTCGCCGGCCATGCCCAGCGGTTGGTGAGCGCGGGGGGCGCGTTGTCGCGAGAGATCAGTCGCGACGGTGCCAGGATCGGCGCGGCATCGACGGCTTTGCACCGGATCACGGCCGCCTTGCTGCGGGCACGTCACGAGCGGCTCGAGCGCTACGAGCAGCTCCTCAACACTTTGGGCTACCGCCAAGTGCTCGCCCGCGGCTTCGCCCTAGTGCGCGACGCAGAGGGACAGCCGGTCCGCAGTATCGTCGAGGCCCAAGCGGCCACCGTCATGCTCGACATCGAATTCGCGGACGGCCATATGGAGGTTTCCACGACCTCTTCGACGCCCGCGCGCAGAGCCAAGCCGAAGATCAAGGCCGATCAGGGATCGTTGTTCTAGGCAGGGATGGATGAACCGTTTCGAACGCCGGCCGGTCGCCGCGACCGAGGCGACGCTCCAATACCTCGACGGCGACTACAAGGTCCTGACGCCGGGGTCGTTCGTGCGCTGCGCCGTGACGGGCGAGCCGATCGCCGTCGAGGATCTGCGTTACTGGAACGTCGACCTGCAGGAGGCCTACAGCGGGCCGGCCGCCAAGCTTGCGCGACTTGGCGGCGACCCGAAAACCCCTTAGCGCGGGGCGCGCTTGGCCAGGATGCGCTGCAGTGTGCGGCGATGCATGTTGAGACGTCGGGCCGTCTCGGAGACGTTGCGTCCGCAAAGCTCGTAGATGCGCTGGATGTGCTCCCAACGCACACGATCGGCCGACATCGGATTCTCGGGCAGCGCCGCCTTGTCGTGTTGCGTCGCCATGAGCGCGTTGAAGATTTCGTCGGCGTCGGCCGGCTTGGCGAGATAGTCGAACGCGCCGAGTTTCACCGCCGTCACGGCCGTCACGATGTTGCCGTAGCCCGTGAGGATCACGGCACGCGAGTCGGGTCGACGTGCCTTGAGCGCCGACATGACGTCGAGGCCGTTGCCGTCGGCCAGACGCATGTCGATCACCGCGAAGGCCGGCGCGGACTGCGCCAGCGAGGCGAGACCCTCGGCCACGGACGACACCGCCGTCACGGCGAAGCCCCGCGTCTCCATCGCGCGTGCCAGCCGCTGGCAGAAGGCACGATCGTCGTCGACGATGAGAAGGCTCTTGTCGGCATCTGGCCCTAGGGCCAGAAGCCCGGGATCGATCCCCGCCTGAACGCCCGTGCCGTGTCCTGCGTGTTCCATCAATGCCTCCAAGGCCGTCAGTTCGGCCCGAGATAGGCAGCGGATGGCCCTTGCGATCTGACCACCTCGAAATCGGAACGTTGCCAGAGAACCGTGACCCTGGCACCGGCTTCGGGTGCGGACGCATTGACCATGCTGACGCTCGCGCGCGATCGTTCAAGCAAAGTCTTGGCGATGAAGAGCCCCAATCCAAGGCCGGACGTCTCGTCGGATTTCGCTCGCCTGTTCGCCTTGCGGTGGAGATAAGGCTCGCCCAGCGACATGACAATGTCCGCCGCGAAACCAGGGCCGTCGTCGGCGATGACCACGGCCACGACATCGTCGGTCCAGCGCACGATGATGCGCACCTGCGACTTGGCGAAATCGATGGCGTTCTCGACGAGGTTGCCGAGTCCGTAGAGCACGCCGGGGCTGCGCGCGCACACAGGTTCCGCCCCGGCGCCCTCCGGAACGACGGTGATGGTCACGCCGAAATCGCGTTGCGGCTGTACGACCTCCTCGACAAGATGCCGCAGGCTCAGGGTGCCGATGATGTCGCCGGGCTCCTCCGTTCCCAGCGAGGCGAGGCGCCCGAGGATCTTGGCGCAGCGTTCGGCCTCGCTCATCAGCAGCGCGAGATCCTCGCCCACCTCGCCGCCCGCGGGGAACATCTTGGTCAGGTCACGGACGACGAGCTTGATGGTGGCGAGCGGCGTGCCGAGCTCGTGCGCGGCGGCTGCGGCGAGGCCATCGAGTTGCGACAGGTGCTGCTCGCGGGCGAGGACCAGCTCGGTCGCGAGCAGCGCGTCCGAGAGCCGCCGTCCTTCCTCCGAGACCCGCCAGGTATAGGCGGCGGCGAAGCTGGCGCCGAGCACGATCGCACCCCAGGTGGCGGCGCGATAGAGCGGAGGAAGGTGCAGCGTCTCGCCCGGCGTCCAGGGCAACGGCAGATGATAGACCGTCAGGACGGTCGCGCAGACGATGACGAGCAGGGTCAACGCCGCGGCCGACCTCGCCGAGAGCGACACGGCCGCGATCATCAAGGGTGCGAGGAACAGCATGGAGAACGGGTTCTCCAGGCCGCCGGTGAGGTAGAGCAGCACGCTGAGCTGCACGAGGTCGTAGGCCATCTGGCCCACCGCCGGCTTCTCCGACAGGCGCTCTGTCGGGTGGAAGCGGATGCGCAGCGCGATGTTCACCCAGACCGACACGAAGATCACGACCAGGCACATCATGATCGGCAGCGGGAAGCCGAGCAGGAAGTGCGTGGCGAGGACGGCGGCAAACTGGCCGCTGATCGCGAGCCAGCGCAAGCGGATCAGCGTATCGACGCGCGGACGGCGCGAGCAGGAGCCAAGCCCGAGAGGGCCGTCGAGATGACCGGCGATCATGGTGCTCTTCGAACGGCTGGGCTGCGCATCGTATCCTTGTCGCACAGGCCGGCCTCGAAAAGGGCGCGGCACGTTGCGCATCCGCGGACGAGACGGTCCCCGCTCGGAACGGCAAGACCGATGGTTTAACCACGCTCACCGACATGGCCTAAGGTCCAGTTCTCGCGGTGCACCATATCCGCGTATTGATCGGCGCAGATCGGAGCCGCGATGAACCCGTTTTCGTATCAGGCGTATGAACTGACCTATCTCGCGATGGGACCGGCCCGGGCGATCTCCAACGCCGCGAGCTTCTGGGCCAAGAACCCGCTCAACCCTCTCGCGAAGACCTACATCGGCCGCTCCGTCGCGGCCTCGAGCGCCATGTTCGAGCGCATGACCCGGCGCTACGGCAAGCCGCAATTCGGATTCAGCGAGACCACGGTCGAGGGACGCAGCGTCGCCGTCGAGGAGGAGATCGTCTGGCAGAAGCCGTTCTGCCGGGTCATCCGTTTCAAGCGCGACCTCCCCAGCGGCACGGTGCAGCCGCGCCTGCTGATCGCCGCGCCGATGTCGGGCCATTATGCGACCCTCCTGCGCGGCACGGTCGGAGCCTTCCTCCCGCATTACGATGTCTACATCACCGATTGGACCAACGCCCGGATGGTGCCGAAGGCCCTGACCTTCGATCTCGACGACTACATCGACTACCTCATCGAGATCTGCCAGGCGCTCAACGTCCCGGACCTGCCTCTTCACACGGTCGGGGTCTGCCAGCCGGCCGTGCCGCTGATCGCTGCCATCGCCCTCATGGAAGCCGACCACGATCCAAAGGTGCCGACCACCATGACGCTGATGGGCGGCCCGATCGACACCCGGCGTTCGCCCACGGCGGTGAACCAGCTCGCCGAGAAGCGCGGCAGCCAGTGGTTTCGCGACAATTGCATCATTTCCGTGCCCTACCCTTACCCCGGCTTCGGGCGCAGCGTGTACCCGGGCTTCCTGCAGCTCTCCGGTTTCATGGCGATGAACATCGATCGCCACGTCGACGCTCACGTCGAGATGTACAACCATCTCGTCCGCGGCGACGGGGAGTCGGGCGAGAAGCAGCGCGACTTCTACGACGAATACCTCGCCGTCATGGATCTCACCGCCGAGTTCTACCTGCAGACGATCGACGCCGTCTTCGTCGAGCATCAGCTGCCGAAGGGGATCATGACGCACCGCAACAAACGCGTCGACCTCTCGGCGATTCGAATGTGCGGTCTGCTCACGGTGGAAGGCGAGAACGACGACATCTCCGGCATCGGCCAGACGCAGGCCGCGCTCGACCTCTGCTCGAACCTGCCGGGAGACCGCAAGGCCAACCACCTGCAGAAGGATGTCGGGCACTACGGCGTTTTCAACGGCTCGCGCTTCCGGCGCGATATCGTCCCGCGCATGGTCGAGTTCCAGAGCGAGATCGCCGGCCGCGCCTGAGCCCGCGCGGCGAGGTCAAACTATCGCTTGCGGCGATCCCTCGCCCGCGTCGCGGCGACGATCGCTTCGAGCAGGAGCGCCATCTCCTCCTCGCCGGATCGGCGCGCCAGGACCGACAGGCTCCTGATCATACCGACGATGTATTCGCGGCCGTACTGGCCGTTCGAAGCGCCCGGAGGCGTTCCTGGCTCTTCGTGGATGTCCATGTCCTGCCTGCCGCTGCTGCCGAGCGCACCGAAGGTAAATACAACCTTCGGTTTTAAGCAAGCGATAGGTTTGCGAAATCTCTCTCTTGAAGAGGCGTTTGCCACTGCACGCAAAGCGTGCAGCGAGATCAGTGCATCCCTTTGCGGCGGCGGCGTTCCACCGACGAGGGAATACGCATGCTCTCGCGGTACTTCGCGACGGTGCGCCGCGCGATGTCGATCTCGACCTCCTTCAGCTTCTCGACGATGGCGTCGTCGGAGAGGATCCCGCTCGGCTCCTCCTTCTCGATCATCTGCTTGATGCGGAAACGGACGGATTCCGCCGAATGCGCCTCCCCGCCGACATTCGAGGCGATTGATGCCGTGAAAAAATACTTGAGCTCGAACAGGCCACGCGGGCTCGACAGGTACTTGTTGGAGGTCACGCGCGACACCGTCGACTCGTGCATGCCCGTGGCCTCGGCGATCACCTTCAGGTTCAACGGCCGCAAATGCTCGACGCCGTTGGCGAAGAAACCGTCCTGCTGGCGCACGATCTCGCTCGACACTCTCAGGATCGTGCGGGCGCGCTGCTCCAGGCTCTTGGTGAGCCAGTTCGCCGTCTGCAGGCAGCCCGAGACGAAGGAGCGATCGGTGTCGCTGCCTTTGCCGCGCGTGATCTTGGCGGCATAGGTCTGGTTGACGAGAAGGCGCGGCAGCACGTCGGTGTTGAGTTCGACGATCCAGGAGCCGTCCGGCGCGGCCCGGACGACGACGTCGGGCACGACCGGCTGGATCGGCGCGGCGCCGAAGGCTCGCCCGGGCTTGGGATCGAGGCGACGGATCTCGGCGATCATGTCGAGCACGTCGTCCTCGTCGACGCCGCAGACACGCCTCAGCTCGGCGATGTCCCGGCGGGCAACGAGATCCAGCCGTCCGACCAGTGCCTGCATCGCGGGATCGAAGCGGTCGCGGTCACGAAGCTGGATCGACAGGCATTCGGCGAGGTTTCGCGCTCCGACACCCGCCGGATCGAGCGTCTGCACGGCGCGGAGGACAGCTTCGGCGCGAGACAGAGGCACGCCGAGCCGCCCAGCGATGTCCTCGAGCGGCTCCGCGAGGTAGCCGCTGTCGTCGACCGCGTCGATCAGCGAGTGCCCGACGATCCGGTCGCGGCTGTCTGGCACGGCGAGCGGCAGCTGGGCCAGCAGGTGATCCTTGAGAGACGTCTTGGCGGAGAGATAGGCCTCGAGGTCTGCCGCCTCGCCATCCCCCGTCGGACCCGTACCGCCCGACCAGGACGCGGCGGACAGCCCCATCTCGCCGAGGCCGTCGCCGGCCGGCTCGGCCGGGGTCGGCGGACGGTCGTCGTCGAAGGTGTTGCCGAGCTCGGTGCCGAGGCTCGTCTCCAGCGACGCGCGGTCCGTGGCGAAGCTCTCGGCACTCCAGTCGGCCTCCGCACCCTCGTTGAACTCGCCGCCCTGCGACACGTCGGTGTCGCCGCGCTGGTCGCGCTCGCCCTTCGTGCCGTCGACGATATCGTCCGAGCGCGCTTCGTCGGCGCGCTCGAGCAGAGGATTGCGCTCCAGTTCATCCTGGACGAAGGAAGCAAGTTCGAGATTGGAGAATTGCAGAAGCTTGATCGCCTGCAACAGCTGCGGCGTCATCACCAGGGATTGCCCCTGGCGCATCATCAGCTTCGTCGAAAGGGCCATCAGGGTTCCACGCTACCGGCGGGGACCGCGGCCCGCTTCTTGCTTGTAGCAGTCGAACCTTGTCTTGTCTCGCGCCGCGATCACATCTCGCGCGCTCTTGATGGCTGTGTGTCTCGCGAGTGGTTAACAGGCTCGGTCACAGCTTGAAGTCCTCGCCAAGGTAATGTTTCCGGACCGAGGCGTTCTCGACGATCTCCTCCGGACGGCCGGACGTGAGCACCGTGCCCGAATGGATGATGTAGGCGCGATCGATCAGCCCCAGGGTCTCGCGCACGTTGTGATCGGTGATCAGCACGCCGATGCCACGCTTCTTGAGCTGCTGCACCAACACCCGGATGTCGCCCACGGCGATCGGGTCGATGCCGGCAAAGGGCTCGTCGAGCAGCATGAAGCTGGGGCGGTTGGCCAAGGCCCGGGCGATTTCGCAGCGCCGCCGCTCGCCGCCGGACAGCGCCACGGAGGGTGCCTTGCGCAGCCGCGTCAGGTCGAACTCGTCGAGCAGACCATCGAGTTCGCGTTCGCGCCGGGCTTTGTCGGGCTCGGCGATTTCGAGTACGGCGCGGATGTTGTCCTCGACGCTGAGGCCGCGGAAGATCGAAGCCTCCTGCGGTAGATAGCCGATCCCGAGCCTAGCGCGGCGATACATCGGCAGGCTGGTCACGTCGTTGCCGTCGAGTGCGATGCGTCCGGCGTCGGGCCGTACCAGCCCCGTGATCATGTAGAAGGTCGTGGTCTTGCCGGCGCCGTTGGGTCCGAGCAGGCCGACGGCCTCGCCGCGGCGCACGAGCATGCTGACGTCCTCGACGACGCGCCGGGACTTGTAGGCTTTGCGCACGTGTTCGATCGACAGCGTGCCGTCGCCGGCTTCCGGCGCGACGCTGAAGCTCTCCGTGCCGATGTCGAGCGTATTCAACCCGGGCGCACCGGCATGAGCCAGGCTGAACGCCGGTGTGGCCGCACGGCCGCGCCACCAGTTGACCAAGCTCATCCGCGTGCCTTCACCAGGCCGGCTCCCCCACGATCGATCCGGCGGCAGGGCCGTCGACGACCGCACCATAACCGAACTCGCGGGTTCTGGTCACGCCCGTCGCTTCGTCACGTTCAGCGTGCCGAGGATTTGACGCCGGCGCGTCGGGGGGCGGCGTCCTCGCCGTCCGTGCCGGCAGAAGGTGAGGCCGTGTCGTTGCCGGTCTTGAACATGCCGGAAACGCGCTTGCCGGTCACGGTCGCGTGGCCGCTCTTCAAGTCGTAGACCAGCTTGTCGCCCTTGGTGACGTTCTCGCCCTGGGTCAGCACGACGTTGCCGCTGAGCACGACCGTATCGGCGGCCTTGTCGTAGACGGCGTTGTCGCCGGTGCCGACCTGGTCCTTCTGCACCATCGTGACCGGGCCGGCCGCGACCATGTGCTGGACCTGGTTGGCGGACCCGCTGCCGGGGGCCGCGCCGCTC
>CAZZWW010000018.1:0-18029 GCA_964657815.1 Vulcanimicrobiota bacterium
CATCGCCACCATGCCGAGCGACATGCTGGCCGCCTCCTCGTTCGCCGACGCGGTGCTCGGCGATGCGATGCACGGCGATGCCATGGCGATGAGCCCGGCCGCCTGAGGGCGGCGGGGTGGCGGTCGAGATCGTACCGGTCAAGGGGCTCGGCAAGTTCCTGGCCTTCTGCCGGTTGCCCCGGCAGATCTACAAGGGGCTTCCGGGCTTCTCGCCGCCGCTCGACGCCGAGCGCTGGACGGCGTTCGCCGCCAAGTTCAACCCGCACTTCAAGCTCGTCGAGTCCCAGGCCTTTCTCGCCAGGAAGGACGGACGCTGGGTCGGTCGTATCGTCGCGCAGGTCTACAAGGACGGCATCGTTCCGGTCGGGGCCTCTCCGGCGCAATTCGGCGCCATCGACTCCATCGATGACATCGACGTGGTGGCGGCGCTGATGAAGGCGGTCGAGGACTGGCTCGGCGCGCGCGCGGCGACGCGCATCAACGGTCCGTTCTCGCCCTCGGTCAACGCCGAGGTCGGCATGCTCGTCGACGGCTTCACCGCCATGCCGATGATCTTCATGCCCTGGTCGCCACCCTATCTGCCGGGGCTGATGGAGCGCTGCGGCTACGAGAAGGCGCGCGATCTCATCTCCTACCGTTACACGGTTCGAGAGTCGGACCTCGAGGGCAAGAGCTCGATCATGTCGCGGCCGGAATGGAAGGAGCGACTGAAGATCCGAACGCTAGACCTCAAGAACCTGAAGAGCGAATCCTCGATCCTGATGGGTATCTTCAACGATGCCTGGAGCTCGAATTGGGGCTTCGTGCCATTTACCGAGGACGAGTTCTTGTCGGTCGCCGACGGGCTCAAATACGTCACCCCGCCGGAGGCCGGCTTCATCGTGGAACTCGACGGCGAGGCGCAAGCCTTCGGCATCGTGCTGCCGAACCTCCACGAGATCCTCGCCGACATGGACGGCAAGCTGCTACCCTTCAACCTGCCCCGCGTGATCTCGCGCGTGCGCAATCACAATTTCAGGTCCGGCCGCCTGCTGCTGTTCGGTATTCGCAAGGCGCTGCAGCGCAAGGCCATCGGCGGCGTGATCACGCTGGCCTTCATCGAGGAATTGCGGCGCCGCGGCCGTAATTTCTCCATCGATCACATTGAGTTTGGCTGGGTGCTGGAGGACAACGCAGGCATGCGTCGCCCCATCGAGCTGTCCGGCGCGGAGATCGATAAGGTCCACCGCATCTACGAAAAGCGGCTCGCCGCCTAGGAGTCCCGATGACCGACGTGTTGGATCTCGGGCGCGTCACGCGCGCCTCCAGGAAGAAGCAGGCGGGCTTCCGCCGCGGCTTCTTTCCTGCGGAGCTGAAGCGCCCGCACCCGATCCGCCGCATGGCGATCCTGCGCGCCCATCCGGAGGTCAAGGCGCTCATGGGTCAGGACCGCTGGACCGCCGTCATCTGCCTCGGCATCCTCGCGCTTCAAGTGGCGCTTGCCGCCGCGCTCGGCCATCTCGGCATCGGCTACTGGTGGGCGGCGATCGTCGTCGGCTGGTGCGTCGGCGCGTTCTGCAACCACGCCATGTTCGTCGTGATCCACGACGCCACGCACAACCTCGTCTTCAAGAACGTGGTGCTGAACAAGCTCTGCGTGATCGCGGCCGACCTGCCCAACACGGTGCCGACCGGCATGGGCTTTCGCTGCTATCACGTGAAGCATCACAGCCATCTCGGCGACTACGATTTCGATGCCGACCTGCCGAGCCGTTGGGAAGCCGACATGGTCGGCAACGCCTGGTACAAGAAGGCCGGCTGGCTGTTCTTCTTCGCGCTGTTCCAGCTGACAAGGCTCGAACGCCTCAAGGGCACCGTGCCGATGAAGAATCGTTGGACGGTCTACAATGCCGCGGCGCTCATCGCCTTCGATCTCGCGATCCTATGGTTCTGCGGCTCCAACGGCCTACTGTACTTGTTCGCCTCGTTTTGGTTCTCGGTCGGTCTGCACCCGCTCGGCGCGCGCTGGATCCAGGAGCATTTCACGCTCGATCCCGAGCAGGAGACGTTCGACTATTACGGGCCGCTGAACTTCTTCGCGCTCAACATCGGCTACCACAACGAACACCACGACTTCCCCGATATCCCGTGGCGCCGGTTGCCCATGCTGCGCAAGGAGGCGCCCGAGTTCTACGACACGCTGAAGTCGCACAAGTCGTGGACGGCGCTCTGGCTCGCCTTCATCTTTGACCGGCGTTACTCGCTGTATTCGCGCGTCGACCGCAGCCCCTCGACGGTCGGGACGCCGGCGGCATAGCGAGCGCGGACCCCTCTTCGGTCCGGGGCAGGGCCGAGTCGAAAACCGGTGAGCGCAATTGCCGAGAGCGAGGCGCACCGGTTCGGAGCTTCGCGCCGCTCGTCCAGAATGACTATTTTTTGTCGCTGGCCGGCTGCGCCGCTGCTGCGGTGGTTTCGGGCTCGAGGCACTTCGCCATCGCCGTATAGGGCTGTCGCTTGGCCTTGCGGCCGATCATGATGCACTTCTGGGCGCCGGCGTCGGTGTACTTGGCCCAGTGCGACAGCAGCTCGGCGCGCGCCTCCGACTCGGCGACGACGCATTCGCTCATCGCCGAAGCACTGCGAAAATTGCGTCCGCATTGCGCCGAGATGTCGAGCATCGGCGGCGCGAAGTCCGTGGCGTGAACCGAGCCCGCGGGGGCCAGCAGCGCGGCAAGGACGATCAGGGTCGAACGATGCGTCATGCGAAGTCCCGCTTTCACTCGCGAGCCATCATGAGGGGTTGCAAGCGGCGGAGTCAAAGCGACAAAAAACGGGCTCCGTAGAGCCCGCCCTTTCAGCTGTTCTGGATGCGCTTAGGGCGCCTTCTGCTCCTTGAGATAGGCGACGACGTTCTTGCGCTGATCCTCGTTGGACAACTGGAAGGCCATCTTGCTGGAGCCCGACGCCGTCTTGCCCTTGTCGGCCACGTATTTCTTCAGATAGTCGGTCGGGCCCTTGAGATAGTCGGTGAGGCTGGCCTCGTCCCACGTCAGGCCGGCTTCACCCGCCGCCTTCATGAGGTCGGAATAGGAATAGCCCGCGACCGAGCCGGCCTTGCGGCCGATGACGCCACCGAGCGGCGGACCGACCAGCGCGTGGTCGAGCGCGTGGCAGGCCTTGCACTGGTTGAACGTGGACTTGCCCTTCGTCGCGTCCTGCGCCGAGGCGCCCCCGACGGCGGCAACAAGGAAGCCGGCAGCCACGAAAGCCGCTCCGATCGCCTTCATCATCATTTCCCTCACGAGGCCGCCGTATCCCGGCGTGCCGATGGCGCAAGAAGAATGAAGCCGCGCGAAGAGGTCAAGCGGAGTTTCGAGAATACGTCTAAACAGCGGTGCGGGCCTCGTGCGACCGATTGTGCCGGCTTGCGGCAGGCGGTCCGCCATCTGCTAAGGAGCCCGACGACCTTCGGACTCACCGGCTTCGGACCATCGTGACCAGCAGCGCCCAGCCCTCCTTCGGCGATGCCGACCTCTCGAACTGCGAGCGCGAGCAGATCCATCTCGCCGGCTCGATCCAGCCGCATGGCGCGCTTCTGCTGCTCGACGAGGCCGGCACCACGATCCTGCAGGCGAGCGTCAACGCCGCCGCCCTGCTCGGCCTCGATGCCGAGCCGGTCGGCCGTCCGCTTGCGGCTCTTCCCGGGACGGTGGCCGCACGCATCACCGCCTATCTGGTCGAGCCGCAGCACCGCCGCGCTATCGCCGTGCGCGGCACCGTCGGCGTCCCACCGGTGATCGTGGACGCGCTGGTGCATCGTCCTCTCGAGGGCGGCGTCATCGTCGAACTGGAAAAGGCGGGACCCGCGGTGCGATTGCGCGACGAGGTGGAGGCGGCGACCCAGCTGATCCTCGACGCGCATTCGATCCAGGCGCTGGCCGACGAGACCGCGCGGCTGGTCGAGCGGCTCACCGGCTACGACCGCGTGATGGTCTACCGCTTCGACGAGCTCGGGCACGGGCAGGTCTTCTCCGAGGTGCGCAAGGACGGGCTCGAGGCCTTCCTCGGCAACCGCTATCCGGCCTCGGACATCCCGCAGATCGCACGCCGTCTCTATCTCCAGAACCGCATCCGGCTGCTCGTCGACGTCGACTACGTGCCGCAGGGCCTGACCCCGAGGCTGAACCCGCTGAGCGGGCGCGAGCTCGACATGTCGCTCTGCGGCCTGCGTTCGATGTCGCCGATCCACCTCCAGTACCTTCGCAACATGGGCGTCAAGGCGACGATGGTGGTCTCGCTCGTCGTCGGCGGCGAACTGTGGGGACTGATCGCCTGCCACCACTATTCGCCGTTCTTCGTGCCCTTCGAAACGCGGGCCTTGTGCGAGATCGTCGGCGAGCTGGTCGCGACTCGCATCGCAGCGCTCGACAGCGTGGTGCAGACCCAATCCGAGCTGATCGTCCGGCGGCTGGAAACCCGCATGGTCGAGGCCGTGGCCCGCGACGGCGACTGGCGCACCGCCATCTTCGCCGATCCGCGCGCCATCCTCGACACCGTCTCGGCGTCTGGCGCGGCGCTCGTCCAGGATGGCCAGGTCCGCACGATCGGCGACGTGCCGGCGAGCGGCGCGATCCGCGACCTCGTCCAATGGCTCGACGGGCGCCCGCGCGAGCCTCTGGTGGCCACCGCCGACCTCGGCCGCGACGCGCCGGGCCTCGCGCACCTCGTCGCCGACGCCGCCGGCGTGCTCGCCGTTCCCATCACGGCCGAGCCGGGCCAGTACCTGCTGTGGTTCCGGCCGGAACGGGTGAAGACGGTGACCTGGGGCGGCGATCCCACCAAGCCGGTGATCGTCGGCACCGACCCGGCGCAGCTTTCGCCGCGCCTCTCCTTCGCGCAATGGCACCAGGTCGTCGAGGGCACATCGGATCCCTGGACGCGCGCCGACCGCGGCACCGCCAGGCTCGTCGGCAAGACGATCGCCGACGTCGTCGGGCACTTCCGCTCGGTGCGCATGCTGATCGCGCACGACCAGCTCGCCACCATCACCGAGGAGATGCGCCGTTCGCGCCTGCCGGTGATCGTCGCCGACGGCAGCGGCCGGCTCATCCTTACCAACGAGGCGTTCGCCGCGCTGCTGCAGCCGTGGCAGTCGCTGCCGCAGCGCATCGAGGACCTGCCGCGGCTCTTCGCCGAACCCGTGCTCCTGACCCGTCAATTCGACGACCTCCTGCGCGCCGGCAAGCCGTGCCGGGGCGAGGCGCTGCTCGTCGAAGGCAGCGGTCGCGACGCAGCCCTGGCATTTCGCGCGGAGCCCGTCTTCGCGAGCCTGGATCGTCTGCTCGGCTTCATTGTCCAGTTCGACGCGATCGCCGACCGCAAGGCGGCGGAGGCGGCGCGAGTGCGTTTCCAGGACGCCATGATCGACCGCCGCCTGCCGCGCACGAGCCAGCTCGGCGAGGGTGGCGACGGCGACTACCAGGCGACGTTGTCCGGGGTGGTCGAGAACGCGCAGCTCGCCGCGCTCGAGATCACCTACGGCCTCGACGCGGTCGGCATGGGCCGCATGCTGGAAGGCGTTCGCGCGTCGGTGGCACGCACGGCCGACCTGCTCGAGCACCTGATCTGGCACGGCAGCGGGGTCGACGCGGAGGGGTGATGCGGCGGCGTGGTCGATATGGCATAGGTCGCCGCCATCGTTTCGGAGTCCCGCATGCCCCTGATCTGGCCGTCGCAGCGGATCGCGCGCGCCGTCGAAGGCGGCATCGTCCGACCGGCGCACGCCCTCGACGCCGACCAGGTGCAGCCGGCGAGCCTCGACCTGCGCCTCGGTCCGAAAGCCTACCGGCTGCCGGCGAGCTTTCTGCCAGGGCCGGGGCGCACCGTGCAGGACCGCCTCGAAGAGCTTTCGACCCACGAGGTCGACCTGACACGGCCGACGGTGCTGGAGCGCAACTGCGTCCACATCATCCCGCTCCTCGAGGGCTTGGCCTTGCCGCCCAACGTGTCGGCGCGGGCCAACCCCAAGAGCTCGTCCGGACGGCTCGACATCTTTGTGCGCATCATCGTCGACGGTGGCGCCACCTTCGACGAGATCCCGCGTGGCTACGAGGGACCGCTTTATGCCGAGGTCGTGCCGCGCTCCTTCCCTGTGCGGCTCTCGGCCGGCGCGCGGCTGGCGCAGTTGCGCTTCCGCGAGAGCCTGGCGGCGACGCGCCCGCGCACCGTACCGGTCACCATCGACCTCGACCCGGCGGGCAAGCCCGACGGCATCGTGGGCTACCGTGCGCGGAAAACCTCGGGGCTGATCGACCTCGCCTGCATCGCCGCCCACTCCCGGGAGAGCTTCTGGGAGGCGCTTACGCCACCAGCCGGCCGCCGCGACCTCGTGCTGGACCCCGACGAGTTCTACATCCTGGCCTCGGCCGAGGCGGTGGTCGTCGAGGCCGACGAGGCCGCCGAGATGGTCGCCTATGACACGGCTGTCGGCGAATTGCGCTCGCATTACGCCGGCTTCCTCGATCCCGGCTTCGGCCTCGCCGCGACCGGCGGCGCCGGCAGCCGCATCGTGCTCGAGGTGCGCTCGCACGACGTTCCCTTCCTGCTCGATCACGGCCAGCGCGTGGCGACGCTCGAATACGAACCGATGCTGGAACGCCCCGATCGGCTCTACGGCGCCGACTTGAGCTCGAACTATCAGGGCCAGGGATTGAAGCTGTCGAAGCAGTTCGCGTGACGAGGGCGAGGCCGCCGGCGATGCGCTGTTTGCGAGGGCGGCTTTCTTAAGGACGCGTCGTCAAACCTTTGCGGACCAGCCATGCGCATGCCGTCATTGCGCGCCATGTTGCGCCGCACAATATTTGTGCGAACCGACGATTCGGCCAAAGGACGCACGAGACGCCAGGGCAGTCGGAGGACGCCAACATGGACGAGACGATCTTTCACACTCACGCAGTGCGGCGGCTCTATCGGCCCGATCTGCCGGCTTTCGCCGAGCACCTGATCCGCCTTGATCCCGAGACGCGCTACAACCGCTACGGGCTCCAGGTTTCCGACGATTACCTGCGTGATTATGCGGAAATGAGCTTCAAGCCGGGATCGATCGTCTATGGTTGGTTCGAGGATCATGTGCTGCGCGGCGCGGCCGAATTGCGCCTGTTCGCCGCCCACGACCAGCCCCTGCGGAAGGATGCCGAGGCCGCCTTCAGCGTGGAGAAGCCCTGGCGCCGGCGGGGGATCGGCACGGAGCTGATGGGCCACGTCGTCCTGGCCGCTCGCAACCGTCGCATCGCCACACTCTCGATCCTCTGCCTGCGTCATAACCAGGCGATGCTGGCG
The DNA here is from genome assembly GCA_964657815.1 of Vulcanimicrobiota bacterium. GTDB lineage: Bacteria > Pseudomonadota > Alphaproteobacteria > Rhizobiales > Beijerinckiaceae > RH-AL1. The sequence goes on from CAZZWW010000018.1 coordinate 7,318, forward strand.
CTTTCGCGCAAGTTCGAGGCCGACCTCGAATTCGAGCTGAACGACGTCACCGGCCATCTCGTGGCACGACCGCCCAGCGCGTTGTCGCTTTGGCGCGAGCTGGTCGACAACACGATCGACCTCGGAAGCGCCGTCCTCGACCTGCAGGGCCGCGTCTTCAAGGCGTCCGCGCACGTCGCACGCTGATCCCTGGAGCCTGTGCTAAGCTTCGCTCGAGCGGGGCGACAGCGACGGAATGCTAGACAGGACGCGGCTCAAGGAAGCCTTCGGGCTGCTCGGCGAGGATCTTGCGCGGCGCGGTCTGTTCCTAGAGCTAGCCGTATACGGCGGCAGCGCGCTCGTCCTGCAGTTCGATTGGCGGCAAACGACGCAGGATGTCGATGCCGTCGTGACGGCCAGCTACGACGAGCGGCTGCTGGCACCATCCCTCGCCGTGGTGGCCTCGGCGATGGACCTGCCCGGCGATTGGCTCAACAATGCCGTCGGCATGTTCACGCCACTCCACGAAGACGCTGCCCTCTTCGAGTTCGCCGGTGAGTACCCGCGGGAGCGACCGGGCCTCCGGGTCCTTTTGGCGCGTCCGACCTACCTCCTGGCGATGAAGCTGAAGGCTCTCGCCAGTCTCGATCGCGGCGACAGGGACTTGGCGGATGCGCGTGCGCTCGCGGCGGAGCTTGGAATCGATGCGACCGCGGCACTCCAAGATCTCTACGTCTCGATCCACCGCGAATTACCGAACGAGACGGTGAGGCGCCGCCTCGCCGCCGTCTTGGAGCGGCGCTGATGCGGCCCGCGACGCTCGCCGCTGTGGCTGCCCGCACCGCCGTGGACGGCAACTGGTCCCACCATCTCAACGAGTTCCTCGACGATTTCTACGCTGCCGATCTCGACCTTCCACGGCAGGCTGCGATGATCGCCGACGCTCCGGCGCTCATCGGCGACCGCTGCCCCGATGCCGTCTTCGGCGGCGCGGGCGAACATTTGGCGCGGCGCTGGGGACTGCCGATCCCGCAATGGGTCCGGCAGGGGGCCCGCTATCTCGACCGGGCGATGTACTGGCCCGACGCCGACGGATTTCGCGGCTATCTTCTCGCCGTCAGTCCGGTCGCCTTTCGCACCCGCCTCATCTTCACCGGCCCCGATCCGCTGCAGCGCGCGCGCTTCCCCTACGCGCGAGGCACGATCACCCTGCCCTACGACTATCCCGCGCGCGCGACCTCCACATAGCCGCATTCCGTTCCATGCAAAGAACGCATGGCGGGAGAAGCCTTACGAGCAGTTCAATTGTGCGCAATACAACCTCATGTCCTGCTCACTGGCGGGCCGATCCCGCCTGATCGAGAGGATTCCCCCCATGAAGTTCGTCGCATCAACCATCGCCGCCGCCGCCATCGCGCTCGGCGCCTCGTCCATCGCCCAGGCGCAGAGCGCCTCCCCGCAGATCCCGACCCCGGTCAACCCGGCGCCGCTCAACCCGGTCGCCACCAACGGCACGCCGTTGGCCTACGCGGACGTTCCGGCCGAGGGCGTCACCACCGGCCGCAGCGCCGCCTCGCCGCTCGACGGCTTCGTCGGCATCGTGCCGAGCACGGTCCATGGCGTCTTCGGCCGCTGACCGAACGGCCGATCCGGCGGTGGAAGGGGCGCTCTCGGGCGCCCCTTTTCGCGTCGGAACCACGCTGCGCCGCTCGAGCTTTCGCGACAAAGGAGGCGTCCATGCCGCAGGGTGACAAGTCGAAATACACCGGCAAGCAGAAGCGCAAGGCCGAGGCGATCGCCGACAGCTACGAGGAGCGCGGCATCCCCGAGGACGAAGCCGAGCGGCGCGCCTGGGCCACCGTCAACAAGGACGATGGCGGCGGCAACAAGCCGGGTGGCTCGGGCCGAGGAGCACGCACCGGCAATCCCGCCGCGCACAAGGGTGGCGAGAAGGGCGGCAAGGCCTCCGCCTCGCGCACCGCCGCCGAGCGCTCGGCGTCCGCAAAGAAGGCAGCGGCGACCCGCAAGGTCAACCGCGAGAAGGCCGCATCCCGATAGACCCTACTCGGTCGCGAAATAACCGAGGGCGAGTAGCGGCATCACCGCACCAACGGCGCAAGCGAGTGTCCATCCGCCGACGCCGTAAGCCACGCCGGCCGCGTAGGAGCCGAACGCTCCTCCCAGGAAGAACAGGGCGAGAAACAGCCCGTTGAGGCGCCCGCGCGCCTCCGGGTCCAACGCGAAGATCTCGCGCTGACCGGCGACGAGGTTTGCGGCCGTCGCCATGTCGAGCACCAGCCCGGCGACGACGAGCAGCGGCCAGGAGGCGAGCAGGCCACCCAGCATGGCGAGGCCGAACGACGCTGCGGCCGACACGAGGGCTAGGCCGGTGACGAGCTTGGTGTGGCCGGCGTCGGCCGCCCGTCCGGCGTAGGGCGAGATCAGCGCGCCGCCCGCGCCGACCAGCGCGAACAGGCCGATGCCGAGCTGGCTGAAGCCGAAGCGGGGCCCCTCGAGCAGCAGCGGCACCGCCGTCCAGAACAGCGAGAAAGCGCCGAACAGAGCCGCATGGTAGGCGCCTCTGCGGTGCAAGACCGGCGTGCGCACGAGCAGCGGCCACAGCGAGGCGAGCGCGCGTCCGTATGGCATGCCCTGCGGACGGCGCGTCGGCAGGCGGAATGCCAGCAGCACCATGAGCAGCGCGATCGCCGCCGCACTCGCGGCGAAGATGCTGCGGGTGCCGAAGCCGTGGGCGAAGAAGCTGGCCGCCGGCCGCGACAGCATGATGCCGAAGAGCAGACCGCTGACGACGCTGCCGACCACCCGACCGCGTATCGCAGCGGGCGCGAGGTGGCCGGCGAGAGGCACCATGACCTGCACGGACGTCGCGGCGAGGCCGATCACGAGCGAGGCGGCGAGGAAGATCGCGGCGTTGGACGCCATGGCGATCGTGACGAGCGCGACGACGAGAAGTGCCAGCATGGCCAGGATGAGCCGCCGGTTCTCGGCGATGTCACCCAGCGGCACCACCAACACGAGCCCGGCGGCGTAGCCGAGTTGCGTCACGGTCACGAACAAACCGGCGCGCGACAGCGGCACACCGAACGCGCGGCTGACCAGGCCGACAAGCGGCTGCACGTAGTAGATGTTGGCGACCACGAGCCCGCAGGCGAACGCCAGCAGCAGGATCACCGACCGCGGCGCCGTCGCACCTGGGTCACGATCGGCATCGACCTCGCTCAAGCGGCTACTCGTCCTCGCCGAACTTGTCGGCGACGAGCGCCGCGAGGGCGTCCAGCGCCTCGGCCGCCTGCCGCCCCTCGGCGGCGACGAGGATGGTGGAGCCGATGCCGGCGCCGAGCGTCAGAATACCCATGATCGACGTCCCGCCCACGGTCTCGTCGTTACGGGTGACGGTGACGGCGGCATCGAAGGTCTCGACGCATTGCACGAACTTGGCGGTCGCGCGCGCGTGAAGCCCACGCCGGTTGATGATGGCGATCTCGCGGGAAAGCTGGCCTGCACCGACGCTGCCGTCTGTCATTTGCCGCTGAGGACTCGGCTGGCGACGTAGATATACTTGCGGCCGGCGTCCTGCGCCTGGATCACCGCCTGCTCCAGGCTGGCGGCATCACGCACCGAAGCGAGCTTGATCAGCATCGGCAGGTTGATGCCCGCGACGACCTCGACGTGGTGGCCGCCCATGACCGAGATCGCGAGATTAGAGGGCGTGCCGCCGAACATGTCGGTCAGCAACACCACACCCGCGCCGGTGTCGACTTCGCTGACCGCGTCGATGATATCGCCGCGGCGCCGCTCGATGTCGTCGTCGGGCCCGATGGAGATCGTGGCGACCTGTTTCTGCGGCCCGACCACGTGCTCCATGGCCGCGCGAAACTGGGTGGCGAGTTCGCCGTGCGTGACGAGCACCATGCCGATCATCGGCGCCGCGCCCTCGGGATCGGGGGAGCGTAAGTCTCGCCGGCTGAGCTCCGACGCGTCTGCAAATTCGAACTCTCGCGTTTACGAAGGCGCGTCCCGGCGCTCCGGCAGGCGGGTATATACGAGCGCGTTTTCCTTACCAATTCCAATCTTCATGATGGGAAAGCGTCGGAGCCGGCTTCGTCCCGCCGTTGTGTGGCTTCCGTGTCGAATAGGGCCACCAGTCCAGCACGGCCTCGACACGGGCCGCCTCGCAGGCATCTACGAGCCTGATCGTGGCAAGGTTCTGCAACGCGATCGCAGAGGGTGCGGCATCGTCGCCGAGGATCGCCAATCCGGCGACGACGGCGCGCCCGCGCCACGCCATTGCAACGAGGCCGAGCCCACGTCGCTCGATGAAGCCCGCGAGGCGAGGGTGCGGACGAGCTTCAAGTCCTCGGGCGCTTCGGACGAGGAGGATGCGATCGTCGCCGACGAGCACGATACGACGGTGCGGGGTCGAGGCGGCGACGAGGGCGGCGGCAAGCCGGCTCTTGCCCGCACCCGAACGACCTGAGATCAGCAGCGCGCGGCAATCGATGGCGACGGCGGTGGCGTGGATGGCGATGCCGGCCGGCGCGCCTTCAGCCGGCATCGCAGGTCGCCGGCAGCCACACGGTGAAGCGGGCGCCGAGCACGTTCGGTTCTTCGTCGTCCTCGTCGTCCTCCTCATCGGTCGGCTCGGCGAGCCGGTTGGCGGCGACGATCGTGCCGCCGTGGACCTCGACGATCTGCCGCGAGATCGACAGGCCGAGCCCGGAATTGTCGCCGAAACCGTGGTCCGGCCGATCGGTGTAGAAGCGCTCGAAGATGCGCTCGAAGGCATCGGCGGGGATGCCAGGGCCGTCGTCGTCGACGACGATCTCATAGCCCTCCAGCGCCTGGGCTCGCGTCGGCCCCTTGCGCGGGCGCAGGGCGACGCGAACACGGCCGTTCTCCTTCGAGAAGGATCGGGCATTGTCGATGAGGTTGTTGAAGACCTGGCCGAGCCGCGAATCGTAGCCGCTGACCAGGATCGGCAGCGGCCTGCCGTCCTCGCCCTTCATCGGCGTCACATCGAGACTGACCTTGACGTGGTCGCGGCCGAGCCCGTTGGCCACGGCGACGACGGCCTCCATGACCTGCATCAGGTCGACCTCCTGGTTGTCGGAGCGCGCCAGTTCGGCGTCGAGGCGCGAGGCGTCGGAGATGTCGCTGATGAGTCGGTCGAGCCGCTTCACGTCGTGCTGGATGATCGCCAGCAGGCGATCCTGCGCGTTCTGGGTGCGGGCGATCGGCAGCGTCTCCACGGCGCTGCGCAGCGAGGTCAGCGGGTTTTTCAGTTCATGGGCTACGTCGGCGGCGAAGCGCTCGATCGCCTCGATGCGGGCGTAGAGGGCCGCCGTCATGTCGCGCAGCGATCCCGACAGGTGCCCGATCTCGTCGGAGCGGGCGGTGAAATCCGGGATCTCCTGACGGGACTTGGTGCCGCGCCGGACGCGGTCGGAGGCTTCCGCGAGCCGACGCATCGGCTCGGCGATGGTGCCGGCGAGGAACAGCGACAGCAGGAACATGATGACGGCCGAGACGAGGAAGATACGCACGATCGCCCAGCGCTCGGTGGCGATGATGCCGTCGATATCGCCCCCCAGCGTCGACAGCAGCAGCGCGCCCTTGACCAAATGCAGGCTGCGAATGGGCACGGCCACCGAGATGATCGTGTCGCCGCGCGCGTTGACGCGCACGACGTTCTGCATCGTGCCGCCGAGCGCCCCGTCGACCTCGGGGAAGTTCTTGCCGTTGCGTCCCGTGAACTCGTCCGCCCGCGGCGGCGTGGCGCGGCCGAAGCGCCCCTTCACGGCGTTCCACGTGCGCTCGATGAGCGTCAGTCCGTCCTCCGAGGCGGAGGTCCCGGCCGGCAGGTTGGAGCGGAACACGCTCGTGCGGTGGTTCAGCGAGCGCGAATCGATGAGCAGGTAGCCGTCGCGGTCGAAGATGCGGGCGCGGGTTCGCGTCGGAAGCACCAGCCGGCGCAGCACCGGGCCGATGCGCTCGGGGTTGATCGAGAACTGCAGGGAGGGCGAGTTCTCGTCGAGCGGGCCGCTGGTCTGGCCCGGCGAGAGCTGCAGCAGCTTCTCGGGATCGATCTGGATCGCGTCGGTGCTGACGCTGGCCGAGGCCGAAATCGCGGCGGCGATGATCTCGCCCTGGGTCTCCAGGCTCTGGACGCGGGCGTCGATCAGCCCCTCGCGGAACTGGTTCACGTAGAGGAAGCCGACCGCCAGGGCGACGAGGCCGCCGAGGTTCAGGAAGACGATGCGGCGCGTGAGCGACGACGCGAAGCGCGCCGACAGCGCGCGGATGACAGGCCGCGCGCGCCGTTGGAGGCCGCGGCGGATGCGGCGGGTCTCGCGCGCCCAAGCGACCCGCCTGGGCACACGACCGTCTTCCGGTCCCTGAGCTTCGGCACGCGCCCGAAGGCGAGTGGACACAGCGACGCTATTCCTTGAAGCGGTAGCCGACGCCGTACAGCGTCTCGATCATCTCGAAGTCGTCGTCGACGCTCTTGAACTTCTTGCGCAGCCGCTTGATGTGGCTGTCGATGGTGCGATCGTCGACGTAGACCTGGTCGTCGTAGGCGGCGTCCATCAAGGCATTGCGGCTCTTGACGACGCCGGGCCGGGTGGCGAGCGCCTGGAGGATGAGGAACTCCGTCACCGTCAGCACGACAGGGTCGTTCTTCCAGGTGCAGGTGTGGCGCTCGGGATCCATCTTGAGCAGGCCGCGCTCCAGCACCTTGGCCTCGGATTCCTTCTGCTGGGCCGCCTCCTTCGGGTTGGCGCGGCGCAGGATCGCCTTGACGCGCTCCACCAGCAGGCGCTGCGAGAACGGCTTCCGGATGAAGTCGTCGGCGCCCATCTTGAGCCCGAACAGCTCGTCGATCTCCTCGTCCTTCGAGGTCAGGAAGATCACCGGGAGATCGGACTTCTGCCGCAGGCGGCGCAGCAGCTCCATCCCATCCATGCGCGGCATCTTGATGTCGAAGATCGCGAGGTCGGGCGGATTGGTCTTGAGCCCGTCGAGCGCCATCGACCCATCGGTGTAGGTCTGCACCCGGTATCCCTCACCCTCCAGCGCGATCGACACGGAGGTGAGGATGTTGCGGTCGTCGTCGACCAGGGCGATGTTGGGCATCGTTCACTCGCGGTGTGCGGACCGCCGTCGGGGGTCGACGGCCCTGGGGAGCCCGGCACGGGCCGGACGCTTGCGCGTCCTGAAACAGCCGGCGGCGGGTCGTGACGCGGATTACGTTCATGCGTGACGATAAAGACACGGCCTGTCAAGGGCAGCTGCCACAATTCATTGCTTTATGAACCCTGCCTTTTATTAGCCGGCCTGAAATGAACAACGAAGCCTCGCGGCCTCGTTGCTTTCCTTGCGGCCTGAGCGGGGCGCTCGCTAGAAGTTGACCACCTTGTTCTCGCCGACATCGCGCGGCGCCTCGCCGGTGAGACGTGCCTTGGCATAGCCCAAGCCGTAGACCCAAGCCGACGACGGCGCGTCCCAATATTCGGCGCTCGTCACGGTCACGCAGATCAATGCGATGTCGGGATCCTCCGGTCCTTTGGGGAACCACACGCGCATCGGCTCGCTCCACAGAGCCTTCACCTTGGCGGCATCCCGGACGATGCGGGCGGTGCCCGCGACCGACACGTAATTCTGGTTCTTCGGCTCGGAATAGGCCAGCAGCACGTGGGCTTCGTCCTTGATCTCGGCGAGCTTGGGCGTGTCCTTCCGCGAGGCGAACCACAGCTCGCCGTCGAAATCCTTGTTCATCGCCGCCATCGGGCGCCCGCGAAGGCCCTCGTCGGCCGAGGTCACGAGCAAGGCGATCCTGACGTCCTTGATCATCTCCCAGACCTTCTGGCGATCGTTGTAGGACTCCGAAATATCAGTCACTTAGCGCTCCTTCGTCACGTTCTCCGGCCGAAACGGCGCCTCCGCGTCGATGGTTCCTGTTTCCGCCGTCGGCCGCCGGCTGGCGCGATCCTGTCGCGGACGCGACGGTGGCGGCACCCGTGCGAGCTGTGGCATGAGCCTAGGCCAAGATCGCACAAGGAGCTGGAGCCATGACCGAGAGCGGCGACGAGGCACCGGCGCGCCGCCCCGGTGCCGACCCCGACTTCGACCCGCTGGTCGAGTCCAAGCGGCTGTTGCGCTCGATCCGCGCCGGCGCGCTCGGCACCTTGAACGGCTCGGGCGATCCGTTCTCGAGCCTCGTCACGGTGGCGACCGACCACGACGGCTCGCCGCTCATCCTGGTGTCGCAGCTCTCCGCCCACACCCGCCACCTCGACGCCGACCTGCGCTGCTCGCTGCTGCTCGCCGAGACCGGCCCGGGCGACCCGTTGACTCATCCGCGCCTGACCCTCACCGGTAAGGCGGTGAAGGTGGCCGAGCCGGAGGCGCGCAAGGCGGTGCGCGCGCGCTTCCTCGCCCGCCATCCCCGCGCCGAGCTCTACGCCGACTTCGCCGACTTCTCGTTCTGGCGCATCGCGTTGGAGCAGGTCCACCTGAACGGCGGCTTCGCCCGCGCCGCCCGCTTCCCCGCGGCCCGCCTCATGACCTCGCTCGAAGGCGCCGCCACCCTCGTCGCCGCCGAGGCCGGCGCCGTGGCGCACATGAACGCCGACCATGCCGATGCGCTCGCGCTCTATGCGCAGGTGCTCGCCGGGCAGCCGGCCGGCGCCTGGATCGCCACCGGCCTCGACCCCGACGGCATGGACCTCGCCTGCGGCGACCTCAACGCCCGCCTGCCTTTCCGCGAGCCGATCACCACGCCCGGAGACCTGCGCAAGGTGCTGATGACGCTGGCGGAGCGGGCGCGGAGCAAAGGCGAGCCCGCACCCTCGCCTTGACAGCCGCCACCTCGCGCGACACGAGGCGGCCATGGCGCGGCGCTACCACATTCTCGATGTCTTCAGCGGTCGCCCGCTCGCCGGCAACCCGCTGGCCGTCGTCAGCGAGGCCGAGGGCCTCGACGAGGCCGCCATGCAGGCGATCGCTCGCGAGTTCAACCTGTCCGAGACGGTGTTCCTGCTGCCGCCCCGCGACCCGGTGAACATGGCGCGCGCGCGCATCTTCACGCCGACCGTCGAGCTGCCCTTCGCCGGTCATCCGACGGTCGGGGCGGCCGTGCTCGTCGCCACCCTCGAGGCGCCCGAACTCATCGCCTCCCAGGAGGTCGACCTCGTGCTGGAAGAAGCCATCGGCCCGGTGCGCTGCACGGTGCGCCACCGCCGCGGCGAGGCCGCCCACGCCCGTTTCGCCGTGCCTCGCCTCGCCTCGCCCTGGGGCGAGCCGCCGGACGTCGGCGACCTCGCCGCAGGGATCGGCCTCGCGCCGGACGAGATCGGCTGGGGCACGCACCGGCCCACGCGCTTCTCCGCCGGGGTGCCGTTCACTTTCGTGCCCGTCGCCTCGATCGCCGCCCTCGGCCGTGCCGAAATCGCTCGAGGGGGTGGCGAGCGCGCGGGCTTCTACCTCTTCGCGCCGGACGGAGGTGCGACGCGCGCGGTGCGCACCCGCATGCTCGCGCGCGGGCTGGGCGTCACCGAGGATCCCGGCACCGGTTCGGCCGCCGCCGCCTTCGCCGGCGCACTCCTGGCAGGCGAAGGCCTTCCCGACGGCGACCACGATTGCCGCATCCTGCAGGGCGTCGAGATGGGCCGGCCCTGCCGCATCGGCCTCGCCTTCACCGTCGAGAACGGCCGCCTTTCGTCGACGACGATCGGGGGCGAGGCAGTGATCGTGGCCGAGGGGACCCTGCGCCTGTGAGCGTCGTGCCGCACATTCCCGTCGACCGTTCGACGAGCGTCGCGCACGTCTCCAATCGTCTCGCGCCACACGATTGGCGCTTCGCCAGCGACGAGGCCGCCCGCATCGACGCGCGCTGGGCGGAGCTGACGGCCGCCAAGCCTGGGCTGTTCGACGGACGCGTGCTGCTCTCGCGCGACCTCGCGATCGCCGACGACGTGCTCGGCGGCACCTCGTTCGAGACCGGCTACAAGCCGTTCCTGTGCTGGCGGGAGTTCGGCTATCCCGGCGAGCCGGTGAAGAACCTGTTCGCCATGCCGGCCCTGTGCGGCAGCGACGGCGCCTTTCTGCTCGGACGGATGAGCGCGAGCACGGCCAACGCCGGCCGCCTCTACTTTCCAGCCGGTACGCCCGAGCCCGCCGATGTCGGGGCCGACGGCTTCGTCGACTACACGAGCAGCATTCTGCGCGAACTGGAGGAGGAGACCGGGATCGCGCCCGGCGAAGTGACGCTGGACGCGCGCTGGACGGTCGTCTTCGCCGGCCCGCTCGTCGCCTGCATGAAAGTGGTGCGCTCGCCGCTCGCTTCGGCCGCGCTGGTCGGGCGCGTCGCCGGCTTCATCGCCGGGCAGCCCAGGCCCGAACTCGACGCGCTCGTTGCGGTGGCGGGCCCGGACGATTTCGACGCCGCAAACATGCCGCCCTTCATGCTGCACTACCTCGAAGAGGCGCTGCGGGAGAGGTAACTGATTACCTCCGTCATTCCGGACGTGCGAAGCGAAGAACCGGAACCGGTGAGCTTCAAGGCCTCGGGGAATGGTTTCCCCTCCCCCTTCTGGGGAGGGCTAGGGGTGGGGGTCGATGCAGGCTGTCGTGCTGGTCCGTGGGCGTGTACGGTTCCGCAGGTCGGCGGAGGTTTCCACCTGCACCAACCCCCACCCCGGACCCCTCCCCAC
>CAZZWW010000019.1:0-17771 GCA_964657815.1 Vulcanimicrobiota bacterium
GCGCCCTCTCGCGTGGCGAGGGCGCGCCGACTGCTGTTCGCCCGCCGTCGCCTGTTCAGGCGCCGCGCCGACGGCGCCCCGGGGATCGCGGGCGTGATGGTCGGCGCCTTCTCCATCGCGCAGGAGCGGATTTCGCGCGCCCGTCTCGCGATCGATCCCCCCGACGTGATGCTCTACGCGCGTACGCCGGGCGTCGGGTTGTTCGAGTTCCACCGGGCGGCGCAATTGATCGAGCACGGCCGCGTGGTGGTCCGCCGCGCCATGCCCGACATCGAAGCGCGGCTCGCCGCGGGCGAGAGCCGGCGATGAGCGCGCATCGTTCGAGCGTCGGCGGCTCAAGCGGTGGCGATGTACTCGCGCAGCGCTGATTGCTCCTGTTCCATCTGCTCGAGCCGGTACTTCACGGCGTCGCCGGTGGAGATGATGCCGGAGATGCGCCCGTCGACGACCACCGGCATGTGGCGGAAGCGGCCGCGCGACATGCGGCCGACGACCTCGAGAATGCCGTCGTCTTCGGTTGCTGTCTCGACATCCTTGGTCATGATGCCGGAGACTGCGTCGTCGAGGGCGTCGCAGCCATGCGTCGCCAGCGCCCGCACAACGTCGCGTTCCGAGACGATGCCGTGCATGCGGCCCTCGATGTCGGCCACGACGATCGCGCCGATGTGCTTGGCCGCGAGCGCTCCGACGACGTCGCGGACGGTCGCGTGCGGCTGCACCGTGGCGACGGCTCGTCCTTTCTGAGCGAGTATGTGCCCGACGGTCATCTAAACCTCCCTTCAGCCTTGTCACAAAGGCGTCTTCTAGTTGGGGCCAAGGATGCATCCGCTGGGATTTGCGTGCAAGACGCTGTTTGGCGGCCTTGCCGATCGAAGGGAGAGAACTGATGAGCGATATCGCCTTCGCCGGTGCCGCGGATGTCCCGGAGAAGAGCCGGCCGTCGCCCGCCGCCGGCATCGCTTTGATGGACACGCTCGGCGATCTCGTCGATCGCCCGCAGGAGCTGGCGGAGTCGCCGCAGCGCTTCATCAACCGCGAGCTGTCCTGGCTCGAGTTCAACCGGCGCGTCCTGCAGGAGGCGTCGAATCACAACCACCCGCTGCTCGAGCAGCTGCGTTTCCTCTCGATCTCGGCCAATAACCTCGACGAGTTCTTCATGGTGCGCGTCGCCGGCCTGCGCGGGCAGGTCCGGCAGGGCGTTACGACGGCGTCGGAAGACGGTCTGTCGCCGGCCGAGCAGCTCGTGAAGGTGCGTGAGGGCGTTTCGCGACTGGCGGCCGAGCAGCAGCGGCGCTGGCGAGAGCTCCGCGAGGAGATCGCCAAGGTCGGCATCGTGCTGGCCGATCCCGTCGGCCTCGACAAGGCCGACGTCGCGTGGCTGGAGACCCACTTCCTCAACCACGTCTTCCCCGTCCTCACGCCGCTGGCGGTCGATCCGGCGCATCCATTTCCGTTCATTCCGAACTTCGGCTTCTCGATCGCGCTTGAGCTCGTGCGCCCCGGCGACAGCAAGGTGCTGCGCGCGCTGATCCGCCTGCCGCAGAAGAGCGAGCGCTTCGTCCACCTGCCGCATGTCGAGGGCGCGCCGACGCGCTTCGTCTCGATGGAGACGCTGGTGGGCATGTTCACGCAATCGCTGTTCCCGGGCTACCTGCTCAAAGGTTCGGGCGCTTTTCGCGTGATCCGTGACTCCGACCTCGAGATCGAGGAAGAGGCGGAAGACCTCGTCCGTCTTTTCGAATCGGCCTTGAAGCGGCGGCGCCGCGGTTCGGTGATCCGGCTCGAATACGACAGCCTGATGCCGCCGGCCTTGCGCGCCTTCGTCGCCGAGGAGATCGGCGTCGTCGCCGACGAGACCTTCGTGCAGGACGGCATGCTTGCGCTGAACGAGCTGTCCGATATCGTCGGGCTCGACCGTCCCGAGCTCAAGTTCAAGCCCTACAACCCGCGTTTCCCCGAGCGTGTGCGCGACAACGGCGGCGACTGCTTCCTCGCCATCCGGCAGAAGGACCTCGTTGTCCACCACCCTTACGAATCCTTCGACGTGGTGGTGCAGTATCTGAAGCAGGCGGCGCGCGACCCCAACGTCGTCGCCATCAAGCAGACGCTTTATCGCACCTCGTCCGACTCTCCGATCGTAGGGGCGCTGATCGAGGCAGCCGAGGCCGGCAAGTCCGTCACCGCGCTTATCGAGCTCAAGGCGCGTTTCGACGAGGAGGCCAACATTCGCTGGTCGCGTGACCTGGAGCGCGCGGGGGCCCAAGTCGTGTTCGGCTTCATCGAGCTGAAGACCCACGGCAAGCTGTCGATGGTGGTGAGGCGCGAGGGGCCGAACCTCATAACCTATTGCCACATCGGCACCGGAAACTATCATCCCAACACGGCGAAGATCTACACGGACGTCTCGTTCTTCACGGCCGATCCGGCAATCGGGCGCGACGTGTCGCGCGTGTTCAACTTCATCACCGGCTATGCCGAGCCGGGCGACCTCGAGCGTCTCGCCATGTCGCCCGTCTCCCTGCGCAAGCGCTTTCTCAAGAACGTCGCGGCGGAGGTCTCCTTCGCCAAGGCGGGCAAGAAGGGCTCGATCTGGCTGAAGTGCAATTCGCTGGTCGATTCCGAGATCATCGACTCGCTCTACACGGCGAGCCAGGCCGGCGTGCAGATCGAATGCGTGGTGCGCGGCATCTGCTGCCTGCGCCCTGGCGTGCCGGGCCTCAGCGACAACATCCGGGTTAAGTCGATCATTGGACGCTTCCTCGAGCACGCCCGCATCTACTGCTTCGGCAACGGCCACGCGCTGCCTCACCCAAAGTCGCTGGTTTACATCTCCTCGGCCGATCTCATGACCCGCAACCTCGACCGGCGCGTCGAGATCATGCTGCCGGTGCTCAACCCGACCGTCCACGAACAGGTGCTCGACCAGATCATGGTGGCCAACCTGCTCGACAATCAGCAGTCCTATCTCGTATCTCCGGACGGCTCGTCGATGCGCATCGTTGCGCCGGCGAACGAGGAGCCGTTCAACGCGCACTCCTACTTCATGACCAACCCGAGCCTCTCGGGTCGCGGCAAGAGTCTGAAGGATTCGAGCCCGCGCACGCTGTTCAAGCGCCTGGAGAACCGTTGACCCGCACTTCGCCTACGCAGCGCCACGACGGGGATCAGATCGCCGCGCGGCCTGTCGCCATCATCGACATCGGATCCAACTCGGTCCGCCTCGTCTGCTACGACGATCTCGACCGCGCCCCGATTCCCGCCTTCAACGAGAAGTCGCTGTGCGGGCTGGGCAACGGCGTCGTCTCCACCGGCAAGCTGCCGAAGGGCGGCGTCGAAAAGGCGCTGACCGCTTTGAAGCGCTTCCGCCTGCTCACGGCGATGATGGGCATCCACGACGTCCGCGTGATCGCCACCGCGGCGGCCCGCGACGCCGCCAACGGGGCGGAGTTCGTCGCCGCGGCACGCGAGGCGCTCGGCGGCATCGAGATCTCGCTGCTGTCTGGAGAGCGCGAGGCCAAGCTCTCGGCGCTCGGCGTCATGTCGGGCATCCATCGGCCCGACGGCGTGGTGGGCGACATGGGCGGCGGCTCGCTCGAACTGATCGACGTCGAGGGCGGCAAGGTCGGCAAGGGAATCAGCGTCCCGCTCGGCGGCCTCGCGCTGATGGATGCGTCCGGCGGCTCGCTCAAGGCCGCGGTCAAGATCGTGCGCGACGCGCTCGCCAAATGCGCCAACCTCGACGCGCTGCAGGGGCGCAGCTTCTACGCCGTCGGGGGCACCTGGCGCTCGCTCGCCAAGCTGCACATGGGCCAGCGCAACTATCCCCTCATGGTGATGCACGGCTACGCGATCCCCGCGCGAGAGGCGGCCGATCTCGCCGACCTCGTGGAGCGGGTCGACACGAGCTCATTCCTCGCCATCGAGTCGGTCAATGCCGCGCGTCGGCCGCTGCTCGCCTACGGCGCCGTCGTGCTCGACGAGCTGATCCGCCGCGCCAAGCCGAAGGACGTGGTCGTTTCCACCTACGGGGTTCGTGAGGGTCTGCTCTACGAGGCGCTCGCCGCGGAGCGGAAAGGGGACGACCCGCTGCTCGTCGCGGCCGCAAAAGCCAACCGCCTGCTGTCGCGCGCGCCGCGCTACGCCGCCGATCTCGTCGCCTGGACGCAAGCCTTCATGCGCTCTGCCGGTCTCGGGGAGGCGGAAGACGAGCGCCGCCTGCGCGAAGCCGCCTGCTACCTCTCCGAGGTCAACTGGCGCGCCCATCCCGACTATCGCGGCGTCCAGAGTTTCAACCTCGTGTCCTCGGCGATCCTGCCCGGGGTCGACCACGCCGGGCGCTCGTTCCTGTCGCTGGCGGCGACGTTGCGCTACGTCGGCCTCGACGAGGAGGTGGCGCTGCAGATCCGCAGCATGATGCCACCGACGATGATCGAGCGTGCCCAGATCGTCGGAGCCACGCTGCGCGTCGCCTCCGTGCTCGCCGCCGGCATGCCCGACGTGCTGCCGCGTGCCGCGATGACCGCCTCGAAGGGCAAGGTCATGGTGGCCTTGCCGCCCGACCTCGCCGACCTCGCCACCGACCGTCTGGCGAGCCGCGTCAAGGGTCTTGCGAAGCTGCTGGGTCGCGATCCGGCGGTCGCGGTGCAATAGGGCCCAGTTAGCGCGTCCTCGTTCCAAGGTCCGCCCGCGTCAACGGAAGGCGCGTGAACACCGCCGGCACGAACCAGGTCTTGCTGGAGAAGGGGATCGCGATGCCGGCCGCCCGCAGTGCCGCTCCGGCCATGCTGTTCGAGTTCTGGGTGATCGGTGAATAGGTGAGACTCAGGCGGCCCACGGCGACGTAGGTCCGCAAAATGGTCTGCCACTGCACCGAGAGGTTCTCGCCCCGGAGCGCGATCGTGAAGGGGTAGGGATCGCCCTCGTCGTCCTGCGTGTAGTAATCCTCCGGCCGTCCCTTGATGAAGGCGTGGTCGTTGGCCGGGTCCGGGAGCAGCGTGCCGAAGGCCGAGGGCACGCCCATCGTCGAGGCGAAGGCGGCGGCCACGGCGAGGCCGGGCGTCTGCGCGGTCATGTGGTTCGAGGGTCCGGAGCTGGCGCCGTAGCTGCGGCCGCGGCTGTCGGTATAGACGAGCGCCATGTGGTAGGCCTCGCCGAGCCCGATGACCTCGGCGACCTTGGTCGAGGTCAGGGGCGTGTAGTAGATCGCGATCGTGTCCAAGGGCGGCTACATGTTCGAGGCGCGCAGGTAGGCCTTCATGGCCTTGAGTCTCATGTCCGGCTCGGCGCCGTCGAAGTCGAAATCGAGCACCACGTAGACGTGCGAGAAGATTTGGCTCGTCAGGTCGAATCTTGTCACGAACATCGTGCCCATGCCGGGATCGTTGGTGCCCTTGAACGGCTTCAGCGCGCCCAGCTTCTGCGCCGCGATGATCTTTCGCGTCGCCGCCATCGGCTGGCCCACGGGAAAGTAGGCCGCGACCGCCGGCGTGACGTCCTCGTGGAAGATGCCGTCGCTCCTGCTGTTCATGGAGTCGAACTTGTCCATGAGCATCTGACGGAGGTCGGGGAGCTCGGCTTGATCTGTCGCTTCTGGCGGGGCGGGTTGGTTCGCCGCTGCCAAGGACGGCTGGGCCAGAAGCGCTGCTACGGCGGCGACGATCACGGTCATGCGTTGCATCGGCGTCCCTGCGACATGTTCGGAGAATTGCGTAGGTGTCACGGAGCAAAATCACCTCTGGTGAGGAGAACCGAAGGACCTTCTCGAACCACGCGGTACCTCTCCGTGTTCGATGGGCGAGCGGCGAGACCGTTCGTGGTTCGATACGGCGCTGCGCGCCGCCGCACCATGAGGGGCCGAGGAGATTTCGCCGCGACGGCTGCCGCGGTTACGCCGGCTCGGCCTGCTCCTGCCATTCCAGCGCGACCACCTTGCCGCGCTCCAGTGTCAAGGCCAGGCGGCCGTGCTTCAGCTCCAGCGCCTTGGCGCCGAAGAGGTCGCGCCGCCAGCCGATGAGCGCCGGCACGTCGGCGCAATCGTCCCCGGCGATGGCCTCGAGGTCGTCAACCGTGGCGATCATCTTGGCGGCGACGCCGTGGCCCTCGCTGACCTGGCGCAGCAGCACCTTCAGCAGCTCCACCGTGGCGCCGCCGCCGCTGTTGCGGCGGTCGCGGTCGAGCTTGGGCAGGGTCTTTGGATCGCGCCCCAAGCCGCGCCTCACCGCCTCTACGATCTCGCCGCCGGCCCGCGAGCGTTCCATGCCCTTGGGGAAGGCGCGCAGCTCGCCCAGCGCCTCCTCAGTCTGGGGCGCGGCCAACGCCACCTCGATCATGATGTCATCCTTGAGCACGCGGGCGCGGGGCACGTCGCGGCTCTGCGCCTCGGCCTCGCGCCAGCCGGCGAGCTCCATCAGCACCGCGAGGTCGCGCGGCTTGCGGGCGCGATTGCGGAAGCGCTCCCAGGCGCGGTCGGGATGCTGCTCGTAGGTCGAAGTCGCGGTCAGGGTGCCCATCTCGTCCGACAGCCAGCCGACGCGGCTTGAGGCCTCGAGCTTGCCGAGCAGGAAACGGTAGATGTCGCGCAGGTGCGTGACGTCGGCGATGGCGTAGGTGACCTGCGCCGCCGTGAGCGGGCGGCGTGACCAGTCGGTGAAGCGCGAGGACTTGTCGAGCGTGGCCTTGGTGACGGTCTGCACGAGGTCGGCGTAGGAAATCTGGTCGCCGAAGCCGCAGACCATGGCGGCGACCTGCGTGTCGAACAGCGGCATCGGCACAAGCTTGGCGAGGTTCCAGAAGATCTCGACGTCCTGCCGCGCGGCGTGGAAGACCTTGACCACCTTGGGATTGGCCATGAGGTCGTAGAGGGGTTGCAGGTCGAGCCCCTCGGCGAGGGCGTCGACGGCGACCGCCTCCTCGTCGGAGGCGAGTTGCACGACGCAGAGCTTGGGCCAGAAGGTCGTCTCGCGCAGGAACTCGGTGTCGACCGTCACGTAGGGGAAGTTGGCGAGGCGGAGACAGAGGTCGGTGAGCTCCCGCGTCGTCGCGATCAGGGTCATTCAGGCTTTCTTGGGAGCCGCGCTCCGTGGTGTTTGAGCGATAGTGCGTCATCGTGTGGCCCGACCGCAAGAGCCTAGCCGGCGGGAGAGGACCGTCGACGCATTGAGCGGTGAAGCCGATCATATCAGCCACTCGGCACCGGTGGTTTCATTGACTGCCGATGCCCATTTAATAAGCGGACAGGCCGCGGGAGAGTTGCGATGACGGAGATGCTCGAGCGGCGACGTGCGCTGCGGGCCGTCGGCGGGGGCGTGGCGGCATTCTGGCCGCAGGCGCGGCGTTGGGAGCCTCCTCGCCTCAGTCCTCGCTTCTTCCCGAGTCCGGCACGCTCGCCGCGCTGACGACGCGGCTCGCGAAGGTGCCCCGCCGTCGCGACTTCACGACCGTGCCGATGATCCTCGGGGACAGGAGCCAGTGGGACGACGAGGCGCTGCGCGAAGTCATGGCCTATCGCGGCAATCCCAAGCAGATCTGGGACATGACCGCGATCGAGGGCCCCTGGCTCAACCTGATTCGCAACTCGCTCAATGCGCAGATCTGGTCGTTCAAGCATCCGGACTTTCTCGTCGTCGCGGAGTGTCACGGTTCGGCGCAGCTCGGCCTCTACGATCAGGCGATGTGGGACAAGTATCAGCTGACCGCGCTCGCCGGCGACAAGTTCAAGACCAACACGCGTCTGACGGAAAAGCCTGCCGCCGCAGGGGCCCCAAGGACTACGAGAACCCGAAAGGCGTGTTCTCCTCGGCCGACAATTGGATCCCGGTCCTGATGCGTCGGGGCGTCGTCTTCATGTCGTGCCACAACGCCATTCGGGAACAGGCGGAGAAGCTTCACGAAATTGGCCACACCCCCGATAAGCTTCCGCTGGAGCGCGTTGCGGCCGAACTCAGGAACCACCTGATCGAAGGCGTGGTGCTGACGCCCGGTGCCGTGGCGACCATCCCCAAGCTGCAGCAGGTCGGCTTCCACTACATCAAGTAAGGCAAGGCCGATGAAGCGCACGATGCCCAAGCACGCGCTCGCCGCCCTCGCGGCGGCGCTCCTCCTCACCGGACCGGCCGCGGCGGAGACCGCCTCCGGCTTCCCCGACGATCTCTTCCCGCCCTGGCAGCACGGGGCCAACAAAGACGCTGCCCATCGCGGGCTCGAGTTCACCGTGCCGCAGGTCGACGTCATGGCCGATTTCCACGGCAGCTTCCACGATCCAAAGCTCGTGCTCTACGTCGGCGGCAACTACTTCTTCGCCATGGCGCCCCTGGTGAAGGCGTTCGAGGAGGAGCACCCCGAGTACAAGGGCCGCTTGTTCTGGGAGACGATCCCGCCGGGACTTCTCGTGAAGTAGATGGAAGCCGGCGGCACGATCACGGTGGGCAACATGACCTTCACCGCCAAGCCCGACGTCTATCTCGCCGGGCTCGCCAAGGTGCGCGAGCTGGTCGATGCCGCCAGGCTCGTCGCCCCCGCCAAGCCGTACGTCACCAACACGCTGACCATCATGGTTCCGGCGGCCAACCCGGCGCAGGTGACCGGCCTCGCCGACCTGGGCAAGCCCGGCATCAAGCTCGCCATGCCCAATCCGGCCTTCGAGGGTATCGTCCGGCGGATCAAGGCCAACCTGACCAAGACATTCGGCGCCGCGCTTGCCGGCGCCGTCTACGGGACCAAGGTCAAGGATGGCTCGACGATCCTCACCCACATCCATCACCGGCAGACGCCGCTGTTCCTCATGCAGGGCGTGGCGCAGGCCGGTGTGACCTGGCAATCCGAGGCGATCTTCCAGGAACAGGCCGGCCACCCCATCTCTCACGTCGACATCCCGACGGCGGAGAACGCGACGGCCGTCTACGGGGGCGCCGTCGTCGCCGGTGCGACTAAGGCCTGGCTCGCCTTCATCGTCTCGCCCGCCTCCATCAAGATCTTCGAGGGCTACGGTTTCAAGGCCTACGACCCGAAAGGTGCGATCCATGCCGATTGACGACGAGCGCGCCGCCCCGAGACGTCCCACGCGCGCCGTGGTTGCTGCGACCGCGATGCTGGCCGGGACGTTGGCGCTCGCCACTGGGGCCACGCTCGCGGCGCGCGCCGCCGCGCCGCCCGAGGGCGCTTTCGCGTCGACCTTTACACCGCCGCCGGACAGCGCCATCCCCGACGATGGTTTCGGCGCCGACGTGAAGCTCGGCAAGGCGATCTTCACCGATACCCGTGCCCATGCTGGCGCCTTCGTCGGCAACGATCTCCGTTGTTCGAACTGTCACCTCGATGCCGGGCGGCTCGCCAATGCCGCGCCGATGGCTCAGGCCTACGTGCGCTATCCCGCGTTCCGCAAGAAGACCGGCCAGGTCGACACGTTTGAGGAGCGGTTGCAGGGCTGCTTCCGCTATTCGATGAACGGCAAGCCGCCGCCGCTCGGCGACAAGGTGCTCACCGCCCTGACGGCCTACTCGTACTTCCTGGCGAAAGGGGCTCCGACAGGCGCGGAGATGCCCGGTCGCGGCTACCCTATCGTAGCGAAGCCGCCGCTGCCGCGCGACTATGCTCGCGGCGAGAAGGTCTTCGGCGAGAAATGCGCGGCGTGCCACGGCGCCGACGGGGCCGGACAGAAGGGTGCGGACGGCGCCGCGGTCTTCCCGGCGTTGTGGGGGCCGCAGTCGTTCAACTGGGGTGCCGGCATGGAGTCGGTCGCCAACGCCGCCGGCTTCATCAAGGCCAACATGCCGTTGGGCCAGGGCTGGTCGCTGTCGGACCAGGAGGCATGGGACGTCGCCACCTTCGTCGACAGCCACGAGCGGCCGCAGGACCCGCGCTTCGTGACCGACGTCGCCACGACGCGGGCGCGCTTCCACGACACGCCGAATTCGATGTACGGCCAGACCGTCGGCGGCGTGGTGCTAGGCAGCAAGTCACCGCCGCCGGGCAGGGCGGACGCAGCGGCGAGCCGCTAGCCTGTCAGCAGGCCATACGCGTTGGCGGGAGACCTGGATCCCCAGCCAAGTCCAGGCGACCCGCCGTCAGGGAGGCGACCGCGTCGCCGGGCATGCTGGCGCGGTGCGTCGAGCGATGGAGAACTTCAGGCTGGAGCAATCAGCGCCGGCGGATCGCGTCCATCGCGACATAGACCGCCGCCAGCGCCTCCTCGAGCCGGCTCGTGTCGGCGTCCGCGAGAAACGACCGAACCGCGGCCGCCCTTATCTCGGCGGTCACGGGTGACGATTCGGGCAGCGGCGCTGACCCGTGGACGCGTCTTCCGGCCGGTCCGCGGCTCCTACGTGGACGACGATCATCCAGTCGCCTTTGACCCTGGGCGAGCGCCTGCTTGACCGCCCTGAGGCGAGGAAAACGGGCAAGTCGATGTCGTGAGGGACGCAATCTCTGTCTGCCGACCAACGCGAGCGACCTACACCGGCCGTTCGGCTCCGGCCTGTGTCGAGACATCTGCGGACTTGACTGGGGATCTGCGAGGTTGGCTGGGGGACCTGGATTCGAACCAAGATTGACCGAGTCAGAGTCGGTAGTTCTACCGTTGAACTATCCCCCAAGCGAAGGTCGGCGGGCGAGCCGCCCGACCTGTCGCGAGGTGCGCCGTATACGCAGATTGCGGGGGCGTTTCAAGAGGCTGCCGCACTCAAGGCGCCTTCCACACGTAGCGGCCGGGGTGGTGGTCCATGAAGTTCGTCGACCAGCCCCTGAGCTGCGTCGAGACCAGGTCCGGCGCCTGGTACGTCATCAGCGTCAGGTACGGCTGTTGCGCGATCATCAGGCTCTCCGCCCTGTGCAGGATCGCGCTCCGCTTGCCCGCATCCGGCTCCATCTCGGCCTCTCGCATCAGCGCGTCGTAGGCGGGGTCGGCGAAATGGGCGTAGTTCAACCCCTTGTTGTCGCTCTCGCCGAGAAACAGGAAGTTCTGCGCGTCGGGGAAGTCGGCCCACCAGGAGGAGCGCACGACGTCGTAGGGCTGGCCCGAGGCCAGGAAGGCGAAGTGCGTGTTGGCGTCGGTGACGATGAACTCCGTCTCGACGCCGAGCACCCGCCACATGTCCGCCACCGCGATCGCGGTGGCCTTGTGGTTCTCCGACTGGTTGTAGCGGAAGGTCAGGTGCAGCGGGTGCCCCGGCCCGTAGCCGGCCTGCGCCATCAGCCGGCGGGCCTCGTCCTCGCGGGCGAACGGGCTCTCGTCCTTCCACGTCACCGTCGAAGGCGCGCCGTAGCTCGGAATGCCCGGCGGCACGAAGGAGAAGCCGGGCAGCATGGTGCCGCCCCAGATGGTCTTCGCCAGGAACTCGCGGTCGATCACCATGGCGAGCGCGTCGCGCACGCGCGGGTCGCTGAAGGGCGGGTGGCGCGTGTCGAAGGCCCAGAAATAGCTGCCGAGGTTGGGCGCCACCTTGAACTCGTTCGCCAGGTGCGAGCGCACGTAGCGGATCTGGTCGATCGGCACGTCGGGGTAGGAATCGATCTCGCCCGCCACGAAGCGGCGCAGCGCGGCGGAATGATCCTCCAGGGGCAGGATGACCTCGCCCTCGAGCCTCACCTGCGCGGCGTCGTGGAAGTAGGGGTTCTTGGCCAGCACCAGCCGGTCGTTGGGCACGTAGTCCTTCAGGGCGAAGGCGCCGTCGGTGACGAGGTGCCCGGCGCGGGTGAAGCTCGTGCCCCAGCGCGCCAGGCTGGGGCGATGCAGGGGCAGGGCGGTGAAGTGGGTCAGCTGCGCCAGCAGGTAGGCGGCCGGGTGCTCCAGCGTGAGTTCCAGCGTCAGCGGGTCGAGGCTGCGCACGCCGAGCCGCTCCGGCGGCATCCCGCCGGTGTTCACGGCACGCGCGTTCTTCAAGGTGTAGAGGATCGTCGCGTATTGCGCGCCCGTCTTCGGGTCCATCAGCCGCCGCAGCGCGAAAGCGAAATCGTCGGCCGTGACTTGGCTGCCGTCGGACCAGCGCGCGTCGGGCCGCAGGTGGAAGGTGTAGGTCAGCCCGTCGGCGCCGACGTCCCAGCTTCGGGCCACGCCCGGCTGCAGCCGACCCTCGCCGTCGTAGACGACGAGCCCCTCGTAGAGCTCGTCGAGCACGTGCTGCTCGGTGACGGTCGAGGCCTTGTGCGGGTCGAGCGAGCCCGGCTCCATCGCCTCGCCACGCCGCCAGATCGCGTCGGCCTGCGCGGCGGTGGGAAGGAGGAACAGCAGGGCAAGGGCGAGGCGGATCACGCCGGCATCTGAGCTGTAGCCAGCCGGCAGGTCAACGTGCGGCCGAGCGTGTCATTCCGGACGGCGCGCCAGCGAAGATCGGAATCCATTGCACTCTCAAGAAGAGCGCTCTTCCAGCTTGCGCAACGGGTTCCGGGTTCGCCTGCGGCGCCCCGGAATGACAAGAATGGAAGCAAACCAAGTTCACTCCGCCGCGACCAGCCTCGGAGCGGCGTGAACGGCGCGGCGCTTTCGAGGCAAAGCGACGGGCAGGGCGTCCTTCGCGGCGATGGGCGCGAAGCCACCGGTGTCGCCGTCCAGGGCGAGCAGCGTGCCGGTCTCGATCTCGAACAGCCAGCCGTGCAGCGTCAGCGCGCCGGTGGCCACGCGGGCGGCGACGCAGGGGTGGGTGCGCAGGTGGGCCAGCTGCGCGGCGACGTTCTCCATCGCGAGCACGCGCGCCGCCTCCTTGTCGGGCAGGCCATCGTGGGCCTGGCGGAACACGCCGAGCGAGCAGCGGCAGTGGCCGAGCCACCTGGCAACGGTGGGCATCTCGGCCAGCGCCTCGGGATGGAGCAGGGCCTTCATCGCCCCGCAATCGGTGTGGCCGCACACCACAATGTGCTTCACGCCGAGGCCGACCACCGCGTATTCGATCGCCGAAGTCACGCCGCCGTCGGCGGTTTCGGAATAGGGCGGCACGATATTGCCGGCGTTGCGGGTCACGAACAGGTCGCCCGGTCCGCTGCCGGTGACGATCTCTGGCACCACGCGCGAATCCGAGCAGGAGATCATCAGCGCCTGCGGCGTCTGCCCGTCGCGGGCGAGGGTTTCGTAGAGCGGCCTTGCCTGCGGGAAGACCTCGGTCCTGAATCGGGAGATGCCGTCGATGATGCGGTCCATGGTGCCTCGCGTTGCAGGCGGACGATCGCGTCCGCCTTACGAGAGGGAAGATGAGTGGAAAGGTTTGCTCTCGTTCGTCTGGGATGTGACGAAGTGTTTCAGGCGCGTCCTTCTCCCGCTCGCGGGACAAGGTGGCTCGACGTAGCCGGGTCGGATGAGGGCGCTGGGCATCACGCGACCCCGCCCGGGTCACTCATCCTGCACCTCCCTCATCGGACCCGCTCCGCGGGGCCTAGCGTCTCCCGCGAGCGGGATAGGGATCGATCCGACGGCAGCCGCACCTCCACCCGCAGCCCACCACCCGGTGCGGTCTCCAGCGCGATGGTGCCGCCTTCGCGCAGGATGGCGGCGCGGGTGATGGCCAGTCCCAGGCCCATGCCGCCGCGGGCGCGGTTGCGCGAGGCGTCGCCGCGGTAGAACGGCTCGAACACCGCGGCGCGCTCGTCCCTGGGGATGCCGGGACCGTCGTCGTCCACGTCGACTTCGATCGCCTCCGCCGTCTCGCGGAGGGTGACCCGCGCGCGATCGCCGTAGCCGACCGCGTTGTCGACGAGGTTCGAGAGCGCCCGCTTCAAGGCCAGGGCGCGCGCTTCGATCACGAGATGCCCCGGCCCCTCGTAGGTGGCCTCGTGGCCGGCGTCGGTGGCGTCGTCGACGAGGGTGGCGAGCGTGACCGCGAAATCGGTGCGGCGCGGAGGCTCGGGATCGGCGTCGCCGCCGAGATAGGCGAAGAGGTCGGCGAGCATCGCCTCCATCTCCGTGAGGTCTGCCTCGAAGGCGGCGCGGTCCTCGCCCGGCGCGAGGAAGCCGGCGCGCAGCCGCATCCGGCCGATCGGCGTGCGCAGGTCGTGCGACACGGCGGCCAGCGCCTGCGTGCGGTCGGCGATCAGCTTGGCGATGCGCGCCTGCATGGCGTTGAAGGCGGTGGCGACGCGGCGCACCT
Organism: Vulcanimicrobiota bacterium; assembly: GCA_964657815.1. Lineage (GTDB taxonomy): Bacteria > Pseudomonadota > Alphaproteobacteria > Rhizobiales > Beijerinckiaceae > RH-AL1. The sequence goes on from CAZZWW010000019.1 coordinate 14,070, forward strand.
CGCGCGGCCCGTGCTCGGTCAGGGCGACGGCCGGGCCGTGGCCGATGGCGTCGGTGGCGGTGACCAGCATGCGCAACGGCGCCGCGAGCGTGCGCACCACCAGCAGCGCGGCGAGCAGCACGGCGCCCGACAGGAGCCCGATCGACCAGAGCTGGGAAAGATAGGCCGGAACCGTCGGGCGCACGTCGGCGTGGAAGGCGAGCACGGTTCCGTCCGGCAGCGGCAGGGTGCCGGCGACGCCGCCGGCCGCCGGCGCGAGGCGGATGGGCGCGAGCTGCGGCTCGGCTTCGACGATCTTTTCGCGCAGAGCCTTGCTCGCCGTGTCGGCGTTGGGCAGCGTGCCGACATCGGCCTCCCAGCGCAGTGTCAGCGACTTCTCGGAGAGCGTCTCGGCGACGCTCGGCCTGTTCGCGGCCGGGGTCAGGGCCAGCACGCGGGCGGCGGCATCGACGCCGTCGGCGATGCGCTGCGCCGCGTTCTGGTCGCCGGCCAGGTTCTCGGCCTGCTCGAAGAGCACCGCCGAGCCGACCAGCTCCAGCACGAGGGCGGCGACGAGCACGAGGCCGACGCGTCCGATCAGCCCCGCCGGCCACAGCCGTGCCCGCATGCCTCGCTCCAGTCCTTGCTGGCCCGGCGCGGCACGGCCGAACCCGATCCTCGCGCTCGCTAAATCGCGGCTTCGCGGCGAGCGCGACAGACTCGGAACGCTCGCTCTGTTCTACTCGTCTCACGCATCGGAGAAAGGGTGCGGTGCGACCCTTCCTTCTCTCGCTCGGCGATCGCAGAGGGGAGGGGAACGTCACCCTTTTTGCAAAGAGATGTGTGCATGCCGTAGCGCCAAGCGGGAAGGGTGCCGCGCGAGCGCGCCGAAGCGGCCGTGATCTGAGGACTTAGCCAATGGATCATGACGTCGTCATCGCCGGCGGCGGCCCTGTCGGCCTCCTTCTCGCCTGCGAGCTGCGCCTCGCACAAGTCTCAGTCCTGGTGCTGGAGAAAGCGGAAGCGCCGCAATCCTCCTTGAAGCGGATGCCTTTCGGCATTCGTGGCCTTTCCACGCTCACCACCGAAGCCCTCTATCGCCGTGGTCTGCTGAACGACATCACCAAACCGCAGGGCGCGACGGCCGGCGCGGATGGCCGCGGCGCGTCGGCCGCCGCGCATTGGCAGCAACAGGCGCGGCGCGCGGGCGGCCATTTCGCCGGCATCCAGTTCTTCGAGGACACCATCGATCGTGCGAGATGGCCGTATCGCCTGCCGAGCCCGGCCGTCGCCGGCATGGTGCCGGTCGAGATGGAGCACATCGAAGCCGTGCTGGCCGCCCGCGCGGTCTCGTCGGGAGCCGAGATCCGGCGTGGCCTCGGTGTCGAGGGTCTCGACCAGTGCGATGAGGGCGTCACCGTCCGCGCGGGCGGCGAATCGTTTCACGGGCGCTGGCTCGTCGGCTGCGACGGCGGCCGCAGCATGGTGCGCCGGGCCGGCGGGTTCGTCTTCGTGGGCACCGATCCCGAATTCACGGGATATTTCGCCGAGGTCGAAATCGCCGATCGCGAGGCGCTTCGCCCCGGCCGCCATTACACTCCGACGGGCCTGTATATGTACGCGCCGCCCGGGACGGTCACGATGGCCGATTTCGACGGAGGCGCCTTCCACCGGAAGGAGATCACGCGCGAGCGCCTGGAGGAGGTGCTGCGTCGGGTGTCCGGTACGGACGTCGGCGTGACGGCCGTGCGGGTCGGCAGCACCTGGACGGATCGCGCCTACCAAGCGACGGCGTACCGCAACGGCCGGGTGCTGCTCGCCGGCGACGCGGCGCATATCCACTCGCCCCTGGGCGGGCAGGGGCTCAACCTCGGGCTGGGCGACGCGGTGAACCTCGGATGGAAGCTCGCCGCGACCATCCGGGGCGACGCGCCAGCAGGCCTGCTCGACACCTACGAGAGCGAGCGGCATCCTGTCGGGGCGCAGGTCCTCGACTGGTCGCGCGCTCAGGTCGCGCTGATGCGGCCGAGCCGGAGTTCGCGGGCGCTGGAAGCCATCATCCGCGACCTCGTCGCCACGCGCGACGGCGCAACCTATTTCGCCGAGCGCGTGTGGGGCGTCGGCCTGCGCTACGGCCTCGGCGGCGGCCATCCGCTGGTCGGCCGCAGCGCCCCGGACTTCGCACTGACCGACGGGAGGAAGCTCGGCGACCTCCTCGCGACGGGCAAGGGCCTGCTGCTGGACTTCGACGCGCGTCCGTCGCTGCGCGCGCTGGCGGAGCGTTGGCGTGATCGGATCGCCTATGTCGCGAGCGACGCCGAGGATCGGCTCGGCCTGAGCGCCGTGCTGGTGCGGCCAGACGGCTTCGTCGCCTGGGCCGCGGAGGCGGCGTCGGAAGCCGAGGATGCGGCGCAGGCGGTGTCGCGATGGTTCGGAGAAGCCGAAGGGGTACCTGCGACCATTTAAGCCGTCCGGGACAGCGTCAAAGCGCCTGCACCTCGGCGGAGAACAGGTAGCCGACGCCGCGTACCGTGCGGATCAGGTCGTCCTGCCCGAGCTTGCGGCGCAGGCGCGACACCAGCACGTCGATGGAGCGGTCGGACGAATCGGCGAGCCTAGTGCGCGACAGTTCGAGCAGGCGCTCGCGGCCGATGACCCGCTGCGAGTTCTCGAGGAAGGTGACGAGAAGGTCGTGCTCGGCACCGGAGAGCTCGACGGCGGCGCCGGCAGGGTCGGTGAGCTCGCGCCGGCGGCGGTCGAGCCGCCAGCCGGCGAAGGTCATGGCGTCCTGCCGCGGCGCGCCGGCGGCGCCGTCCGCCGTCGCCCCATTGCCGGCGCGGCGCAGCACGGCGCGGATGCGGGCGAGCAGCTCCTTGGCGCCGAAGGGCTTGGGCACGTAGTCGTCGGCACCCACCTCCAGGCCGACGACGCGGTCGATCTCGTCGCCGCGCGCCGAGACCATGATGATGGGCACGCCGCTGGTCTTGCGGATGTCGCGGCAGAGGTCGAGGCCCGAGCGCCCCGGCAGCATGACGTCGAGCAGCACCAGGTCGAAGGGGCGTGCAGCCAGCATCGCATGCATCTCGCGCCCGTCCCGCGCGGAGGTGCCCTCGTAACCGTTCTCCTTGAGCACGCGGAGGATCAGCGTGCGCATGCCAGGATCGTCCTCGACGACGAGGATGCGGGAGACGGGGGTATCCATGGCGGATGTTTAGGGCCGGCGAGGCGGCGAAGCCAAGCTGCGGAATGGTGGGCGCGACAGGGATTGAACCTGTGACCCCTCCCGTGTGAAGGGAGTGCTCTCCCGCTGAGCTACGCGCCCGTCCCGGCCGGAGCGCCTATATCGCGGGCGTCCGGCATGATGTCAAACAGGCTCGAAACGCCGGAGATCGCCGCGTGTCGGCGATCGGCCGCGCGACGCACAGGTCATGTCGGCGAACGCCGAATTCACGGAGATGCGGTGTGGGCGGACGCCGAAACGGGGGAACCGCGGTGTGGTCGGACGCCGAAGCGAGGTGGGCGGACGCCGACGCCGCGTTTGGCGGTTTCACGCGCACCCGGCCAACAGCTGGTTTATATACCCGAGAGCGTGCGCCCGCAAGCCGGACAAATCCTTGACACCCCCGCCGCCGCCCCTTATCCGACACGCCTCGCCGGCTGCCGCCGTTCGGGGGAGTAGCTCAGTTGGTTAGAGCGCCGGCCTGTCACGCCGGAGGTCGCGGG
>CAZZWW010000020.1:0-17268 GCA_964657815.1 Vulcanimicrobiota bacterium
GAGCTATGGCAGGACGGGGCTCTACACGGCGCACGCGGTGATCCGCGCGGTGGCCGCCGCGCTCGGGCGCCATCTCGGCGTCCAACGCGTCGGCTACGGCGAGATCAGCGAGGACGGGCAGACCGTGCGGCTGAGCTCCGTGTACCTCGACGGCGTCGCGGCGATCGGCGGGACCCACGACCTCAAGACCTTCGGCGGCGCCACGATCGACCGCCAGCGCCGGGGGCAGACGGTCGCCGTGGCCGACGTCCACGTCATGCCGGAGTTCGACGCCGCGACCTGGGACGCGATCGAGACGCGCGCCTTCGTGTCCGTGCCGATCATGCGGGCGGGGCGGCTCAGCGTGAGCCTGTTCGTCAACCAGGCCGCGCCGCGGCGATGGTCGCGGGACGAGGTCGCGCTGATCGAGGATGTGGCGACCCGGGTCAACGACGCGGTGGAGCGGCTACGCGCCGAGCAGGAGGCGAAGGCCAGCGCCGACCGGTTCCGCACGCTGACCCAGGCCATGCCCAACCAGGTCTGGACCGCCCGCCCCCACGGCGTGCTCGATTGGGCCAACGACCGCACGCTGGCCTACGCCGGGGCCGACGACGCCGGGTTCGACGGATTGGGCTGGACCGCCCTCGTCCATCCCGACGATCTCGCCACCGCGGGTGCGCGCTGGGCTGGCGCGCTCGCCTCGGGCGACGTCTACGAGGCCGAATTCCGCATCCGCCGCGCCGACGCGATCTACCGTTGGCACATCGTGAGGGCCGTGCCGCAACGCGACGCCGGTGGCGCCATCGTCCAATGGATCGGCACCAACACCGACATCGACGACCAGAAGCGCGTCGAGATAGAACTGGGCGCCGCCAAGATCGCCGCCGAGGAGGCCAATCGCGCCAAGTCGACCTTCATCGCCAACATGAGCCACGAATTGCGCACGCCCTTGTCGGCGATCATCGGCTACACCGAGATGCTGTCGGAGGAGATCGAGGATGGCGCGGTGGCGGCCGACCTCGCGCCCGACCTCGTCAAGGTCGAGAGCAACGCCCGCCATCTGCTCGGCCTCATCAACGACGTGCTCGATCTCAGCAAGGTCGAGAGCGGCAAGATGGAGGCTTACCCCGAGACCTTCGACCTGTGCGCCACTGTCGAGGACGTCGGCGCGACGGTGGCGGCACTGGTCGAGAAGAAGAGCAACCGCTTCGTGCTCGACCTCGGCGCCGACGGCGGGGCGTCGCTCGGCCCCATGCACTCGGACGTCACGCGGGTGCGCCAGATCCTGCTGAACCTGCTCTCCAACGCCGCCAAGTTCACCGAGAAGGGCACGATCACCCTGGCGGTGGAGCGCCTGCCGGGGGAGCGCGTGCGCTTCGCCGTCAGCGACACCGGCATCGGCATGACGCCGGCGCAGCTGGCCCGGCTGTTCCAGCGTTTCCAGCAGGCCGACGTCTCGACGACGCGACAGTTCGGCGGAACCGGGCTCGGGCTGGCCCTGACCAAGGCCTTCGCCACCCTGCTGGGCGGCGCCGTCGAGGTGTCCTCGATCCACGGCCGGGGCAGCATTTTCGCCGTCACCCTGCCGCTTCGTCTCGCCGATGCCGAGGTGGTGGCCGTGGAGCCGAGCCGGGACAGCATCGCCGCCGAGGAGAGCGGCCGCAACGTCGTGCTCGTGATCGACGACGACGAGACCCAGCGCGAGCTGACCAGCCGCTTCCTGAGACGCGAGGGCTACGCCGCGCGCACCGCCGCCGACGGGCCGAGCGGCCTCGCCGTCGCCAGGCGGCTGAAGCCCCACGCCATCCTGCTCGACGTCACCATGCCGGGCATGGACGGCTGGTCGGTGCTGAGCGCGCTCAAGGCCGACCCGGAGCTCTGCACCATCCCCGTGGTCATGGTGACCTTCCATTCCGAGCGTGCCCTGGCCGCCTCGCTTGGCGCCGCCGACTACGTGATGAAGCCGGTCGACTGGAACCGCCTGCGCCACGTCATGGAGGGCCTGCGCGACAAGGAGGGGGACGTGCTGCTGGTCGACGACGAGCCCGCCATGCGCCAGCTCGCGCGGCAGGCGCTGGAGCGCAACGGTTGGCGCGTGATCGAGGCGGCCGACGGCGCGGAGGCGCTGGTGCAGGTGGCCCGCGCGATCCCGCGCGTGATCCTGCTCGACCTCGCCATGCCCATCATGGACGGCTTCACGTTCCTGCGGGAGCTGCGCGCGCGGCTCGACTGCGCCCACGTGCCGGTGGTGGTGCTGACCGCGCTCGATCTCACCGCCGAGGATCGCCGGCGGTTGCGCGGCGCCAACCAGGTGCTGCACAAGGGCGAGACGCGCATGAGCGACCTCGCCGAGAAGCTGCGGGGGCTGGGCATCGACGCCGCCGCGCCGGTTTCGGCCTCGCGTCGGCCTTAAACCGTCGCGGGGGCGGCGCGGCCGCGGGCGAGTCGAGGCGCCCCGAGGCCGAGCTGGAAGGCGGCCTCGTCGGCGGCGCGGGCGACGCGCTCGCCGATCTTGGCCGTCGCGACCTGGTAGTTGTCGAAGTCGGACTCGACGGCGTAGACCGTGGTCGGCAGCGTCTGGGCGTTGAGGAAGCCGAACAGCGGGCGCAGCGAATGTTCGGTGACGAGGCCGTGCATGAGGCTGCCGCCGGTCGCGGCGAGCACGACCGGCTTGCCGACGAAGGCGCGGTGATCGACGAGGTCGAACAGGTGCTTCAGCGCGCCCGACATCGAGGCGCGGTACACCGGGGTGCCGACGACCAGCAGGTCGGCGCCCTCGACCAGATCCAGGATCTCGCGGGCCTTGCCCTCGACCTGGTAGGGCGTCAGCGCGGCGAAGAGGTGTGGCGCCGCGTCGGCCAGCTCGACGAGTTCGGTGCGGACGTCACATTTCGAGGCGACCGCCTCGACGATGGACCGGACGAGGGCGGTCGTGCGAGACGGCCGCGTGACGCTTCCGGACACGCCGACGATCGTTGGATAATGAACCACCTTTACCTCGACTGCGCTGACTTCGTCGAGGTGAAGATCGTTTGGAACGCGTTGACGGGCAACTGCAAAGGGAAACGGGATACGACAAAGCCTTATCTTGCCTGCAATGGACCGAGGCGGGATACTAATCTTCCAAGATCGTCGTCATAACGCGAGGAAGCTTCTCTCGACGCTCGCGGACCCATCGGCGAGATTGCGGCAACGGGGCGGGCGACGCTCGTCGATCAAAGGGGCGTTACTTGACGCGAGACACGAGCGCCGCCGACGAGTCCGGGCCCGCGGGTTCCGAACGCCGGGCCTCCCCGCCGCCGACGCCCGCCCACGTCCTGCGCGATGACGCGGAAGCGATCACCGTGGCCACAGCGCTGGCAGACACGTTCGCCCGCGGCGCCTCCGAGCGCGACCGCGACCGCCGCCTCCCCTGGGACGAACTCGATCTCTTCTCACAGAGCGGCCTCTGGTCGATGAACGTGCCCAAGGCCGAAGGCGGACCCGGCGTGTCCTACGCCACGGTCGCACGCGTCTTCGCGATCATCGCCTCGGGTGACGCCTCGATCGCGCAGATCGCGCAGAACCACGTCAGCCTGATCGACGTCATCCGCTTCGATCCCGACCCCGCCCGCAGACGATTCCTGCTGGGCGAGGCGCTGCGCGGACTCCGCTTCGGCAACGCGCTGGCCGAGCGCGGCGGCAAGACGATCCTCGACATGGCGACGCGGATCACCCGCGCCGGCGACGGCTTCGCGATCTCGGGGAAGAAGTTCTATGCCACCGGGGCGCTCTACGCGCATCTCGTGCCGGTCCACGCGGTCGACGACGGCGGCAAGCATGTCCTCGCCTTCGTCGCGCGCGACGCCGCGGGCCTCGAGATCGTCGACGACTGGTCGGGTATCGGCCAGCGCACCACGGGCAGCGGCACGGTGATCCTCGACAAGGTCACGGTCGCGCCGAGCCACGTCGTGCCCTCCTACCTCGCCTTCGAGAATCCCAGCGTGCACGGCGCCGTGGCGCAGATCATCCACGCGGCGATCGACGCCGGCATCGCCCGTCGCGCGATCGAGGAGACCATCGTCTTCGTGCGCGAGCACGCGCGGCCCTGGGCCGACAGCGGCCGGGACAAGGCGTCCGACGATCCCTTCACCTTGCGCGAGATCGCCGACCTCGAGGTCAAGCTGCACGCCGCCGAGGCCGTGCTCGCCCGCGCCGGCCGGATCATCGACGCGGGCCTCGCCGACGAGACCGCCGACACGGCGGCCGCCGCCTCGATCGCGGTGGCGGAGGCCAAGGTGCTGACCACCGAGGTCGCGCTGCAGGCCGGCAACAAGCTCTTCGAGCTCAGCGGCACGCGCTCGGTGCTCGCTTCGCTCAACCTCGACCGGTTCTGGCGCGACGCGCGCGTGCACACGCTGCACGATCCCGTGCGCTGGAAATTCCACGCGATCGGGGATTACGTGGTCAACGGCACGAAGCCGCCGCGCCATTCCTGGATCTGACGCCATGGGGATCGAAGAGGCCCAGCCATTGCCGCGGATCCGCCGCGACGCAGGCTGCCGGATTCACAGTGGGGATCGGAGACCATGCCGGAGCCCCCTTCTCCCCTTGCGGGAGAAGGGGTTGCCCCGCATCCCGCTGCGCTTCATTGGGGACCTGCGTCCATGAACCAGAACGTCCCCGTCCCGCCGCCGACCCGCCCGGTGCCGAAGCTGGCACCCCGCACGCCGGCGCACCGCATCCGCGACGACGCCGAGGCGATCGCCGCCGCCCATCGCCTCGCCGCGGACTTCGCGGAGGGCGCCTCGGAGCGCGACCGCGAGCGCCGCCTGCCCTGGGCCGAGATGGAGGCCTATTCCGACAGCGGGCTGCTCGCGATGACCGTGCCCAAGGCCTACGGCGGCGCCGAAGTCTCGGCGGTGACGCTGGCCGAGGTCGTCGCCATCATCTCGGCCGCCGACGGCAGCCTCGGGCAGATCCCGCAGAGCCATTTCTACATGGTCGAGGCGCTGCGGCTCGATGCGCCGGACGCGATGAAGCGCGTCTTCTTCGAGCGCGTGCTGGCGGGCGAGCGGCTCGGCAACGCGCTCTCCGAGATCGGCGGCAAGCACGCCGCCGACTACAAGACCTATGTGCGGCGCGATGGCGACGGGTGGCGTCTCGACGGCCAGAAATTCTACTGCACCGGCGCGCTGTTCGCGCACTGGGTCGCCTGCGTCGCGGTCACGCCGGACGAGCGGCGCCGCCATATCTGCTTCCTGCCGCGCGACGCCACGCCGGGGCTGACGCTGGTCGACGACTGGTCGGGCTTCGGCCAGAAGACCACCGGCAGCGGCACCACGATCTTCGCCGACATCGCCGTGCCGGCGAGCCATGTGTTCGACCACGAGAAGGCCTTCGAGCGGCCGACGCGCATGGGCTCGGTCGCGCAGATCATGCACGCCGCGATCGACGTCGGGATCGCGCGCGGCGCCTTCACGATCGGCCTCGACCACCTGCGCAGGCACGCCCGACCCTACGGCGCCAGCGGCCTCGACACGGTGACGGACGACCCGCACATGATCGCCGCCGTCGGCGACCTCAAGGTGCGCATGACCGCGGCCGACGCGATGCTGGAGCGCGCCGGCGAATATGTCGACCGCGCCGGCGCCGACCCGACCGAGCACAACGTGGTCGAGGCGTCGATCGCCGTCGCCGAGGCCAAGATCGCCGGCAACGACGTCGCGCTGCTGCTGGGCAGCAAGCTCTTCGAGATGACCGGCACTCGCGCCGTGCTGGAGGCGCTCAACCTCGACATCTACTGGCGCAACGGCCGTACCCACACGCTGCACGATCCGGTCCGCTGGAAATATCATTTCGTCGGCGACTACTGGCTGAACGGCAAGGCGCCGCCTCGTACCGGCACGCTGTGACGATGGGCGCTGAAGGTGGCCCCTTGCTTCTCCCGCTCACAGGAGAAGCGAGCGGGAGAAGGAAAGGCCGCGCCTGCCGCGGCGTCGCACGGGAGAAGGCCTGATGCGCGAGATCGCCTTCAACGCCTTCGTGATGAACTGCGTCGCGCACCAGTCGCCGGGCCTGTGGCGCCACCCCGACGACCGCTCATTGGACTACACCTCGCTCGCGCACTGGGCCGAGCTGGCGAAGCTGCTGGAACGCGGCCGTTTCGACGCGATGTTCGTGGCCGACGTGCTCGGCGCCTACGACGTCTACGGCGGCACGCCCGACGCGGCGCTGCGCGGCGGCGTGCAGGTGCCGGTCGGCGACCCGATGATGCTGGTGTCGGCCATGGCGCTGGTCACGGAGCACCTCGGCTTCGGCGTCACCGCCAACCTCTCCTACGAGCCGCCCGCCATCTTCGCGCGCCGGCTCTCGACGCTGGATCACCTCACCCGGGGCCGGATCGGCTGGAACATCGTCACCGGCTATCTCGCCAGCGCCGCCCGCGGCGTCGGCGAGCAGCTGCGGGCCCACGACGACCGCTACGAGGTCGCCGAGGAGTTCCTGGAGGTCGTCTACGGCCTTTGGGAAGGCAGCTGGGCCGACGATGCCGTGCGCCGCGACCGCGCCGCCGGCGTCTTCGCCGATCCGGCGAAGGTGCGCGCGATCCGTCACCAGGGCCGGCACTACGCCGTCGACGCCATCCACCTCGCCGAGCCCTCGCCGCAGCGCACGCCCGTGCTTTTCCAAGCCGGCACCTCGCCGAAGGGCACCGAGTTCGCCGCCCGCCATGCCGAATGCGTGTTCGTGTCGGGTCCTTCGCCGCAGGTGATCGGCCCACGCGTCGCGAGGTTGCGCCAGGCCGTCGTGGGCCAGGGTCGCTCGCGGGACGCGCTCAAGATCTTCTCGCTGATGACGGTGGTCCTCGGCTCCACGGAGGCGGAGGCGCAGCGCAAGCTCGCGACGCTGCGGGAGCACGCCAGCCCGGAGGGCGGCCTCGTGCTGATGTCGGGCTGGACCGGCGTCGACTTCTCGACCTACGCGCTCGACGACGAGGTGCGCCACGTCGAGAACGACGCCGGGCGCACGGCGATGGACAACATCACCCGCGCCGACCCCTCCCGCACCTGGACGGTGCGCGAGGTCGGCGCCCACGTCGCGCTGGGCGGCATCGGCCCCGTCGTCGCCGGCACGCCGGCCCAGGTCGCCGACGCGATGGAAGCCTGGATCGCCGAGACCGACGTCGACGGCTTCAACCTCGCCTACGCGCTGATGCCCGGCACCTTCGCCGATCTCGTCGAGCACCTGGTGCCGGAGCTGCAGCGCCGCGGCCGCTACAAGCGCGACTACGCCGAAGGCACCCTGCGCCACAAGCTCTTCGGCGGAGGCGCACGCCTGCGGCCGCCGCATCCGGCGGCGGACTACAGGTGGACCGCCGCCGGGGCAGGCTCCGCCCGAAGCGGAGAGGCGGCCGCCTGAGCGTGTCGCGCTCGGATTGACGATGGACATCCTCGGGACACCTGTCCATCGCTTCTTCCATGGAGACCGCCCTCTACCTGCCTGTGAAAGCCTTCCTCGAAGGTCTCGGCTTCGTCGTGAAGGGCGAGATCGGCGGCTGCGACCTCGTCGCGCTGCGCGCCGGCGAACCACCACTGGTCGTCGTCGGCGAGCTGAAGCTGCGCTTCAGCCTGGAGCTGGTGCTCCAGGCCGTCGACAGGGCGCCGGCCTGCGACGAGGTCTGGCTCGCCGCGCGCACCCTCGACCGGGGCAAGGGACGCGAATCCGACGCGCGATTCCGCAATCTCTGCCGCCGCCTCGGCTTCGGCATGCTCGGCGTCACCGCGCAGGGCGCCGTCGAGATCCTGGTCAGCCCGGCGGCGCCGATGCCGCGGCGCGATCCGCGCCGCCGCTCCCGGCTTGTCGCGGAACACGAGCGCCGCCGCGGCGACCCGGTGCTGGGCGGCGGTTCCCGGGTGCCGCAGATGACGGCCTATCGCCAGCAGGCGCTGCGCTGCGCCGCCGCCCTACGTGACGGCGCGCGGCGGCCACGTGACCTCCGTGCGGACGCACCGGACGCGGCGAAGATCCTCCAAGGCAACGTCTACGGGTGGTTCGCGCGCGTCGAGCGCGGATGGTACGCGCTGACGCAGGCGGGCCTCGCCGCCCTCGCGCGTTGGCCGCAGGAAACGGGGGCCGCCGCCGAGCCGAGGCCGGCGAGGACCGAGCGGGAAGAGGCGATTGCCGATGGCTGAAGACCCGAGCGTCCGGCGACCGGGACCGCAAGCCCGCGACTACGTGGTCGTGCCGGGCTCTGAGGGGCGCCGCCGCGACTTCCGCATCAGCGTCGGCCTGCGCGAGGGATGGGACGAGGAGGGCCGCGTCTTCGACGTGTCGGAGGCGGTGCGCACCGCGCGCGCCTGGATGAAGCGCCGCGTCGCCGCCGGGCAGCCGGCGCTGTCGGGCATGTTCGCGCGCGCCGAGGTCACCTACGCCTGGCCGCGGCCCGACGGCACGGCGGGGTCCGACCGCGAGCCGGTCGCGCTGTTCTCCGGCGAGGCGGTGCACGCCTATCTCGGCCACCTTCCCGACGCCGACGTCGAGGCGATGCTGAACGAACTCGCCCGTGAACTCGGCGCCGCGCTCGGACAGGAGCGCATCTACGTGGCCTTCGCCGACAAGACCTGGATCCTGGATGCCGAGGGCCGTTCCCGCTAGGCGGACGACGGGGCAGGATGTGCCCGGCCACCGTCCGGGTCGGCCGACGCGCTCGGGACCTCGGCGAGGCCCTCGGACGCCGCCCCGACCGCCCGAACCCGCTTGGCCCGAGTTTTGGATGGGGAGCCGCCTGTGTCGGCCCGCGACCGCCGCATCCGTTGCCGAGGCTGCCCACTATGTCACACCCTCACAGCCGTCTTTTTCGTCTTCCAAAAGCCGTCAAACACGCGCACTAACTTTCATTAGTCGAATTCCAATCTGGGATATGCCCATGAACATGGTCTCTCGACGTGGCTTCCTTGGCGGTGCGGCCGCGGGGATTGCAGTCACGTCACTCGGTGCCTTCGGCTTCGGGGGCGCCGAACAGGCTCTCGCCGCCTCCGTCCGCCCCTACAAGCTCTCCCGCACGACAGAGACGCGCAACACCTGTCCGTATTGTTCGGTCGCCTGCGGCATCCTCGTCTACAGCCTCGGCGACCATTCCAAGAACGCCAAGGCCTCGGTGCTGCACATCGAGGGCGACCCGGATCACCCGGTGAACCGCGGCACGCTCTGCCCCAAGGGCGCCGGCCTGCTCGACTTCGTGCACGCCGAGACGCGCACCAAGTACCCGATGATCCGCAAGCCGGGCTCCGACAAGCTCGAGCGCGTCTCCTGGGACTATGCGCTCGATCGCATCGCGCGGCTGCTCAAGGACGACCGCGACAAGAATTTCGTCGCCAAGGCGGCCAACGGCACCACGGTGAACCGCTGGGTGTCGACCGGCATGCTGGCGGCTTCGGCCTCGACCAACGAGACCGGCTACCTGACGTACAAGTGGGCCCGCGGCATGGGCATGCTCATGCTGGACAACCAAGCCCGCGTCTGACACGGCCCGTCGGTAGCCAGTCTGGCTCCTTCGTTCGGTCGTGGCGCGATGACGCAGACCTGGATGGACCTCAAGAATTCCGACCTCGTGGTCGTGATGGGGGGCAATCCGGCCGAGGCGCATCCCTGCGGGTTCAAGTGGGTCGTCGAGGCCAAGGCGCATCGCAACGCCAAGCTCGTCGTGATCGATCCGCGCTTCACGCGCACGGCGTCCGTCGCCGATCTCTACTGCCCGATCCGGCAGGGCACCGACGTCGCGTTCCTGTCGGGCGTGATCAAGTATCTGCTCGACAACGACAAGCTGCAGCACGATTACGTCAAGGCCTACACCAACGCCTCGATGCTGGTGAAGGACGGCTACGAGTACAAGGACGGTCTGTTCTCGGGCTACGACGAGGGCAAGCGCGACTACGACAAGAAGACCTGGGAGTACCAGATCGGCGAGGACGGCTTCGTCAAGGTCGACGAGACGCTGCAGGACCCGCGCTGCGTCCTCAACATCCTCAAGAAGCATGTCGAGCCGTTCAATCCCGACTTCGTGTCGCGCATCACCGGCAGTCCCAAGGACAAGTTCCTCAAGGTCTGCGAGCTGATCGCCTCGACGTCGCGGCCCGACCGGGCCATGACCTCGCTCTACGCGCTCGGCTGGACGCAGCATTCCTACGGCGCGCAGAACATCCGGTCGATGTGCCTGGTGCAGCTGCTGCTCGGCAACATGGGCATTCGCGGCGGTGGCATGAACGCGCTGCGTGGGCACTCCAACATCCAGGGCCTGACCGACCTCGGCCTGCTCTCCAACACCATGCCGGGCTATCTCAGCCTGCCGCTCGAGAAGGAATCGACCTTCGACGAGTACATGAAGACGAAGCAGTTCAAGCCGATGCGGCCCAACCAGGTCTCGTATTGGCAGAACTATCCGAAGTTCTACGCCTCGCTGCAGAAGGCGATGTTCGGCGATGCCGCGACGCCGCAAAACAATTTCGCCTTCGACTATCTGCCCAAGCTCGACATCTCCTATGACGTGCTCAAGGCGTTCGAGATGATGGATAAGGGGCAGATCAACGGCTACATCTGCCAGGGCTTCAACCCGCTGATGTCGCTGCCGGACAAGAACAAGATCCGCGGCTCGCTCGCCAAGCTGAAGTTCCTGATCACGATGGATCCGCTCGAGACGGAGACCTCGCGGTTCTGGGAGGATCACGGCGAGTTCAACCCGATCGATCCGTCCAAGGTCATGACGGAGGTGATCCAGCTCCCGACCACCTGCTTCACGGAGGACGAAGGTTCGCTGGCGAACTCTTCGCGCTGGCTGCAATGGCACGTGCCGGCGCAGGATCCGCCGTGGGAGACCAAGGCCGACATCGAGATCCTCGCCGGCGTGTTCGCGCGCATGCGTCGCCTCTACAAGAAGGAGGGCGGCGCGTTCCCCGACCCGATCCTCAACACGTACTGGCCGTACATGGACGAGGAATCGCCCACGCCGGAGGAGCTCGCCAAGGAGCTCAACGGCTACGCGCTGGCGCCGGTGAAGGACCCGATCGATCCCAACAAGGTCATCGCGGCCGGCAAGCAGCTCGACAATTTCGGGCAGCTCCAGGCCGACGGCTCGACGCTGTGCGGCTGCTGGATCTATTCCGGTTGCTGGACCGAGCAGGGCAACGTCATGTTGCACCGTTCCACGTCCGACCCCAGCGCTGTCGGCATCGCGCCGGGCTGGGCGTTCGCCTGGCCGGCGAACCGTCGCATCCTCTACAACCGCGCCTCGTGCGACGTGAACGGCAAGCCCTGGGACGAGGAGCGCAAGCTCATCGAGTGGACGGGCAAGAAGTGGGACGGCTTCGACGTGCCCGACTTCCCGTCCAAGATGGCGCCGGGCAACGGCGCCGGCCCGTTCATCCTCACCGAGGAGGGTCAGGGCCGTCTCTGGTGCCGCACCCTCATGCGCGACGGGCCGTTCCCGGCCTATTACGAGCCGTTCGAGTCGCCGGTGAAGAACCTGCTGGCACCCAAGATCCAGGGCAACCCGGTGTCGCGGGTATTCCCGGACGACTGGAAGCGTTTCGGCACCCCGGACGAGTTCCCCTACGCGGCGACGACGTATCGTTTGACGGAACACTTCCACTACTGGACCAAGCACGCCAAGATCAACGCGATCCTGCAGCCCGAATTCTTCGTGGAGATCGGCGAGAAGCTCGCCTCCGACAAGGGCATCGCCAAGGGTGACTGGGTGCGCGTCTGGTCGAAGCGCGGCTCGGTCAAGGCCAAGGCCGTGGTCACCAAGCGCATCAAGCCGCTGCTCTGCGACGGCAAGGAGGTCCACGTGGTCGGCGTGCCGATCCACTGGGGCTTCATCGGCTCGACGGTCGAGGGCTACGGCGCCAATACGCTGACGCCCTTCGTCGGCGACGCCAACACCAACACGCCCGAGTTCAAGGCGTTTCTCGTCAACGTCGAGCGCACGAGCGCGCCCGAATACAAGGTGAGCTGAGGGAGATGGCCGACTATCAATCCCTCGACATCCGTCGCCGCTCGGCATCGACGGACACCTCTCCGAAGGCACGTACCGTCGAGGAGGTGGCGAAGCTCATCGACGTCTCGAAGTGCATCGGTTGCAAGGCGTGCCAGGCGGCCTGTATGGAGTGGAACGACCTGCGCCAGCCGGTGCAGACCTGCACCGGCGTCTACGACAACCCGTCGGACCTCTCGCCGGCGGTGTGGACGCTGATGCGCTTCACCGAATACG
Organism: Vulcanimicrobiota bacterium; assembly: GCA_964657815.1. Lineage (GTDB taxonomy): Bacteria > Pseudomonadota > Alphaproteobacteria > Rhizobiales > Beijerinckiaceae > RH-AL1. The sequence continues at coordinate 12,224 of CAZZWW010000020.1, forward strand.
AGAACCCCGACGGCAACCTCGAATGGCTGATCCGCAAGGACGGCTGCATGCACTGCTCCGATCCGGGCTGCCTGAAGGCCTGCCCCTCGCCCGGCGCGATCGTGCAGTACGAGAACGGAATCGTCGACTTCATCTCGGAAAACTGCATCGGCTGCACCTATTGCGTGAAGGGGTGTCCGTTCAACATCCCGCGCATCAACGCGGCCGACCGCAAGGTCTACAAGTGCTCGCTCTGCGTCGACCGCGTCTCGGTGGGACAGGCTCCGGCCTGCGCCAAGTCCTGTCCGACCGCGGCGATCATGTTCGGGACCAAGGCCGACATGATCGCGCAGGCCAACACCCGCATCGTGGACCTGAAGTCGCGCGGCTTCGCCAATGCCGGCCTCTACGACCCGCCGGGCGTGGGCGGCACGCACGTGATGTACGTGCTGCACCATGCCGACAAGCCGTCGCTCTACGCCAACCTGCCGGACAAGCCGCGCATCTCTCCGATCGTGGCCTTGTGGAAGGGCGGCGCCAAGGTGGCCGGGCTCGGCCTGCTCGCCTTCGCGGCGGTGGGAAGCTTCTTCCACTACGTCGCGGCCGGGCCGGACGAGGTGGCGAAGGGCGACGAGGAGGATGCGACCGCGCTCGCCCATGGCGAGGAGCCGGCACCCCGGGAGCATCACTGATGGCGATGAAGACCGATGCGCAGATGAAGCGCGAAGTGCACGAGGGACCGGACGCGCCCGTCGTGTACGTCGACCGCTACAACACGACCCAGCGGATCAACCACTGGATCACGGCGGCGCTGTTCACGATGCTCACCTTGAGCGGGCTCTCTCTGTTCCACCCGAGCCTGTTCTTTCTCACCAACCTGTTCGGCGGCGGCGCGAACACCCGCGCGATCCATCCGTGGTTCGGCGTGTTCCTCTACCTCAGCTTCCTCATCCTGTTCGTGCGGTTCTTCCGACTGAACCTGCCCAACATGGACGATTGGAAGTGGTCGCGGCGCATCGCCGACGTGATGACCAACCGCCACGACCGCCTTCCGGAGCTTGGCAAGTACAACGCCGGGCAGAAGGGCGTGTTCTGGGGCCAGTCGGCGCTGATCACGGTGATGTTCTTCTCCGGCCTCGTGATCTGGGACCAGTATTTCGGCACCTACACGATCACGGAGACCAAGCGGTGGGCGCTCGCCGCGCACTCGCTGGCGGCACTGGTGGCGATCCTGATCATCATGGTGCACATCTACGCGGGCATCTGGATCAAGGGCACGGGCCGGGCGATGATGCGCGGCAACGTCACCGGCGGTTGGGCCTATCGCCACCACCGCAAGTGGCTGCGCAAGCTCGCCAAGCAGGGCCAGCCGACGCCCCCGGGCCACAATCCGGAGCCGGCGGAGTAGGACGATCGCGTCGTTCCGGGGCGAGCGCAGCGCGAACCCGGAATGACGAGATTTCCAAACCCATGACAACCATCAGCGGCATCGATCCGAACTTCGCGGGAGGGCAGGCACCGGCCGGCGGTGAGCCGCCTTATGCGCTCCTGCCCGATCCCGTCGCGATGCTCACGCGGCGGGCGGCGCGCTTCGCGGCGCTGGCGCCCGCTCACGACATCGGCGACTACCTGCGCTTCCTCGGAACCCTCAGCGCCGCGCAGGCCGACGTGGCCGCGGCGATTCCGAGGCCGGCCCTGCCGGATATCAGCGTGGCGGTCGCCAACGCCATGCCGCCGCTCACCCGCGACCTCGCCGCCGAGCCCGGCGCGCTTGATGCGCTCGACCGGCTGCTCGGAGCTCTCGGCCACGCCGCCCTCTCGGAAGGGCCGGCCGACGCCGTCGCCAAGCTCGCCACCGCCGATGCCGAAGAGCGCCGCCGGCTCTCGATCGGCGTGGCCGACGGGTATTTCGAGCTGGAACGCCTGGCCGAATGCGCGCTCGTCGCCGCCGCGCTCCAGGTCTGGTATGCCGCCCACGCCGCCCAGCTCGACGCCGACAGCCTGCGCAACGTCGGCGAGGGCGTCTGCCCCTGCTGCGGCGGCGCCCCCGTCTCGAGCACGCTGACCGAGATGCCTCAGGCCGCGACCGGCCTGCGCTATCTCATCTGCTCGCTCTGCCTCACGCGATGGAACCACATCCGCGTGAAATGCACCGCGTGCGGCGCGGAAAAGGGCATCTCCTATCGCCAGGTCGAGGGTGCCACCGGCGAGATCTCGGCCGAGGTCTGCGAGACCTGCCGGGGCTACGCCAAGCACCTGCTGCAGACCAAGAACCCCCAGCTCGACCCGATCGCCGACGACGTCGCCTCCTACGGCCTCGACATGATGCTGCGCGAGGACGGCTGGCGGCGCACCGGGCTCAACCCGTTCCTGATCCTGCCGTGATCCGCGCCCTCCTGAAGAGGCTGCGGCCGCCCGAGCCCGACGCCGAGACGCTCATGGCCCGCGCGCGTGCCCTGGCGGAAGCCGGCGACTACGAGGGGGCGCTGGCGCTCTGGGGACACTTGGCGCATGCCGGCGTGCCGCGCGCGCAGAACAACGTCGGCAGCTGCTTCGCACACGGGCAGGGCGTGCCGGTCGACCACGCGCTGGCACTGCGCTGGCTCACTCTGGCGGCCGAGGCCGGCGACCCGCTCGGGCAGCGCAACCTCGGGATCGTCCACTACAACGGCCTCGGCGTGCCGCTCGACTACGCCGAGGCCGCCCGCTGGTTCCGGCGCGCCGCGGAGGGCGACGACGGCGAGGCGCAGGACATGCTGAGCTTCATGCTGCTCGACGGTGAGATGATCGAGCCCGACTTCGTCGAGGCGCGGCGCTGGGCGCAGGCCGCGGCCGACAAGGGCTACCCCGGCGCGGCGACGCGGCTCGGCTCGATCTACTACGACGCCCACGGCACCGCGCGCGACACCGCCGCCGCCGTGCACTGGTGGCGCGTGGCGGCCGACGGCGGCGACGCCGACGGTGCCGCGCTGCTCGGCGCCGCGCTCCACCTCGGACAAGGCGCGCCCGAAGACCAGGAGGAGGCCTACCGCTTCTTGCTGCTCGCGGAACGCCGCGGCAGCACCGTGGCAGCGCGCTATCTTCCCAGCGTGCGCGAGCGGCTCAAGCCGGACGTTGTCCGCCGCCTCGAGGTCGAGGCCCCGCCGACGCTGCATTAGACGGAGACGGCGGGACTAGTGGGTCTGCTTCTCCGGCGGATCGTAGCCGTTGTCTTCGCTGACGCCCTCACGGACGATCTTGTAGGACCCGACCATCCGCCCCGCCGCCTGGTAGGCGCCGGTGTCGTCGAGGTTGGCGCTGTTGAAGTCCTGCGCCGTCCCGGTGATCCCGTCGTATTTGCCGGTGCCCGATTTGAAGGTCCAGCTGAGCGTGATGGCCTTGATCGGCTTCGGCCCGCTCGTCGTGTATTCCGCGTAGAGGACGTCGCCGTCCTGGTCCTTGAAGTTGCAATAGCCCTTCGAGTCGATCGTCTGCTGCTTCCTGTCCGTGAAACGGATGTTCGTGCAGCGGCCGGCGGTGAGGTGCAGGAAGCCGTGGTTGGCCTCGTTCACCGTGGTGGTGAGATAGCGGTTGACCGTCAGGTCGAGGCCGCCGCCGATGTCGATCGCCGGCGCGGGGGTCGAGGTCGTGAAGGTGTAGGTGAGCGCGAACTTGGCATTCGTCGCGAACGGCTCGGCGGCATGGCTCGTCGTCGCAGGGGCCATGGCGATCATCAGGCCGGCGATGCATGAAATGACGCAGTCGGTTCTCAATCGACCCTCCCGTAGTCCTCATCCGGCGCATTAGAGCTTCAAAAAACATGCCAGGCAACCGGGCCGAACCCTGCGGTTCAGGCGACGCGTGCGAAGCCGAACAGCGCCATGTCGTCCGGCGGCCGCCCTCCCTCGGCCATGTCGGCCAGCACGGTCCCGAACAGGCTGGCGAACTTGAAGCCGTGCCCCGAGCAGGGCGAGGCCAGCACGATGCGCGGGTCCTCCGGCGCGCGGTCGATCAGGAAGTGTCCATCGGCCGTGCGCGTGTACAGGCAGGTCATCAGCCGGGTCGCCGGGCCGCCGACCTCCGGCATCAGCCGCCGGAACATGCGGGCGATGCGCTCCTCGTCCTCCGCCTCGACGCGGTCGTCGCGCTCGTCGGCGTGGCCGAGCGTCGCGCCGCGCCAGTGCGAGGCCGCCTTGACCCCCGTGCCGGCGAAATCGGGAAACCCGTAGCAATGGTCGTCCTCCCCTTCGAGGATGAAGACGGGGCAGCGCTCCGGCGTGAAATACGCCGGGGTCTTCGGCGGGAACCATCCGACGACCTGCCGCGTGATCGCGAGGCGTGGGCGCAGGAACGGCGCGAAGTCGCCGATCCAGGCGCCGGCCGCCACCACGAGCGAGCCGGCCTCGATCGTCTCGCCGTCGGTGTGGACGCGGATCGCGCCGGGCGTCGACTCGATGCCGCGTACGCGCGCGTTGGCTCGCACGGCGGCACCGCGCGCCCGCGCCGCGGCCACGAAGCGGGCGATGGCCTTCTCCGGCCGCAGGATGCCGCCGTCCGGCTGGAACTGCCCCCGCCAATCCGCTGGCAGGCGGAAGGCCGGGAAGCGCCGCCCGATGGCCGCCGCGTCGAGTTCCTCGTGAGGCAGCCCGTGATGGCGCGCCGCCTTCAGCGAGTTCGCCACCGCGCTCGACCCGGGATGTCCGGCCTCGAGGATGCCGGTGATCGTCAGGAGCGACCCCGCCTCGCCGCCGTCCACGGTCTCGAAGGCGCGCCATTCCTCGTAGGCGCGATGCAGCAGCGGCACGTAGGCAAGGTCCTCGAAATACGAGAGACGGATGATGCGGCTCTCCCCGTGCGAGGAGCCGCGATCGTGGCCCGGCTCGAACTGCTCGAAACCGATCGCACGCGAGCCGCGCTTGGCGAGGTTGTACAGCGTGGCGCTGCCCACCGCGCCGAGCCCGATCACCGCCGTGTCGTAGGTGTTCAAAGCTTATTCCTTTGGAAAAGCGAGCCGCTTCCGTCATTGCGAGCGGAGCGAAGCAACCGAGGAGCCACCTCGCAGACTTTCCGACCTCGCCCCCGGGTTG
>CAZZWW010000021.1:0-17235 GCA_964657815.1 Vulcanimicrobiota bacterium
ACACGCTGCGCGGCAACGTCAACTGGATGGCGGCGCGCCAGGCCTCGGTCTCGTCCGACCTGTTCGGCGAGGACATCACCAAGCTCTGGCCGATCTCCTACGAGGGCCAGTCCGATACGGCGTGCTTCGACAACGCGCTCGAGTTCCTGGTGCAGGGCGGCTACTCGCTGGCCCACGCCATGATGATGCTCATCCCCGAGGCTTGGGCCGGCAACCCGCTCATGGACGAGCAGCGCCGTTCCTTCTACGAATACCACGCCTCGATGATGGAGCCTTGGGACGGCCCGGCTGCCGTGGCCTTCACCGACGGCCGCCAGATCGGCGCCACGCTCGACCGCAACGGCCTGCGCCCGGCGCGCTACCTCGTCACCGACGACGGTCTCGTGGTGATGGCGTCCGAGGCCGGCGTGCTGCCGATCCCCGAGGAGAAGATCGTCACCAAGTGGCGCCTGCAGCCGGGCAAGATGCTGCTGGTCGACCTCGAGCAGGGCCGCATCGTCTCCGACGCGGAGATCAAGGAGCACCTCTGCGGCCTGCACCCCTACGGCAAGTGGGTCGACCGCACGCAGCTGGTGCTCGAGGAACTCGGCAACGTCGAGGCGCGCGTCACGCGCGGCGACGTCTCGCTGCTCGATCGCCAGCAAGCCTTCGGCTACACGCAGGAGGACCTGAACCTCCTGATGAAGCCGATGGCGGTGACCGGCGCCGAGGCGATCGGCTCGATGGGCACCGACACGCCGATCTCGGCGCTCTCGTCGAAGTCGAAGCTGCTCTATTCCTACTTCCAGCAGAACTTCGCCCAGGTGACGAACCCGCCGATCGACCCGATCCGCGAGGAGCTCGTGATGAGCCTCGTGTCGTTCATCGGCCCCCGGCCGAACATTCTCGACCACAAGGGCAACTCGAAGAAGAAGCGCCTCGAGGTCCGCCAGCCGATCCTGACCAACATGGATCTCGAGAAGATCCGCTCGATCGGCTCGTTCGAGGACAGCTTCGACACCAAGACGCTCGACATCACCTATGCCTCGCGCAGCGGCGCCGAGGGCATGGCAGCGGCGCTCGACCGTCTGTGCTCGCGCGCCGACCAGGCGGTCAGCGGCGGCTACAACATCATCATCCTGTCGGACCGGCTCGTCGGTGCCGACCGCATCCCGATCCCGGCGCTGCTCGCAACCGCAGCCGTGCACCACCACCTGATCCGCACCGGGCTGCGCACCTCGGTCGGCCTGGTCCTGGAGACGGGCGAGGCGCGCGAAGTGCACCATTTCGCGACGCTGGCCGGCTACGGCGCGGAGGCGATCAACCCCTATCTCGCCTTCGAGACGCTCGCCGACATGGGCCGGACCTTCCCGGAGTCGGTGAACGCCGACAAGGCGATCAAGCAATACATCAAGTCGATCGGCAAGGGCCTGCTAAAGGTCATGTCCAAGATGGGCATCTCGACCTACCAGTCCTATTGCGGCGCCCAGATCTTCGACGCCGTCGGCCTCGCCGAGGACTTCGTGCGGCAGTACTTCACCGGCACGGCGTCGCGCATCGGCGGTGTCGGCCTGCCCGAGGTGGCGCAGGAGAGCGCCCACCGCCACCGCGACGCCTTCGGCGATTCGCCGGTCTACCGCTCGGCGCTCGACGTCGGCGGCAACTACCAGTACCGCGTGCGCGGCGAGGCGCATTCCTGGTCGCCGCAGTCGGTCTCGCTGCTGCAGCACGCCGTGCGCGGCTCGGGCGCCAACGCGCTGGAACGCTACCGCGAATACGCCGCCCTACTCAACGAGCAGGACGAGCGGCTGCTGACGATCCGCGGCCTGTTTCGCATCAAGCCGGCCAACGAGGACGGGCGCGAGCCGGTGCCGCTGGAGGAGGTCGAGAGCGCGAAGGACATCGTCAAGCGCTTCTCCACCGGGGCGATGAGCTTCGGCTCGATCTCCCGCGAGGCGCACACCACGCTGGCGATCGCGATGAACCGCATCGGTGGCCGCTCCAACACCGGCGAGGGCGGCGAGGAGACCGACCGCTTCAAGCCGATGGCCAACGGCGATTCCATGCGCTCGGCGATCAAGCAGGTGGCCTCGGGTCGCTTCGGCGTCACGGCGGACTACCTCGTCAACGCCGACATGATCCAGATCAAGATGGCCCAGGGCGCCAAGCCCGGCGAGGGCGGCCAGCTGCCCGGCGACAAGGTCGACGCGGTCATCGCCAAGGTCCGGCACTCGACGCCGGGCGTCGGCCTGATCTCGCCGCCGCCGCACCACGACATCTACTCGATCGAGGATCTGGCGCAGCTCATCTACGACCTCAAGAACGTCAACCCGCAGGCCTACGTCTCGGTGAAGCTCGTCTCCGAGATCGGCGTCGGCACCGTCGCCGCCGGCGTGTCCAAGGGCCGCGCCGACCATGTCACGATCTCCGGCTTCGAGGGCGGCACCGGGGCCTCGCCGCTGACCTCGATCAAGCACGCGGGATCGCCCTGGGAGATCGGGCTGGCCGAGACCCACCAGACGCTGGTGCTGAACCGGCTGCGCTCGCGCATCGCGGTGCAGGTCGACGGCGGCCTGCGCACCGGCCGGGACATCGTGGTCGGCGCGCTGCTCGGGGCCGACGAGTTCGGCTTCTCGACCGCGCCGCTGATCGCGGCCGGCTGCATCATGATGCGCAAGTGCCACCTCAACACGTGCCCGGTCGGAGTCGCCACGCAGGACCCGGAGCTGCGCAAGAAGTTCGTCGGCACCCCGGAGCACGTCATCAACTTCCTCTTCTTCATGGCCGAAGAGGTCCGCGAACTGATGGCGGCGATGGGCTACCGGAAGTTCGAGGACATGATCGGGCAGATCCAGATGCTCGACCGGGCCAAGGTCATCGATCATTGGAAGGCCAAGGGGCTCGACTTCTCGCGCCTGTTCCTCAAGCCGCAGCCGATCGGCGACGACGACATCCGCCACACCGGCACCCAGGACCACAAGCTGGAGAAGGTGCTCGACCGGCGGTTGATCGAAAAGGCGGCCAAGGCGATCGAGGGGGGCGAGACGATCGTCATCGAGGAGACGATCGTCAACGTCGACCGGACCACCGGCGCCATGCTCTCGGGCGAGATCGCCAGGCGCTACGGCGAGGCCGGGCTGCCCGACGACACGATCGTCGTGAAGCTCAAGGGCACTGCCGGTCAGAGCTTCGGCGGCTTCCTCGCCAAGGGCGTGACGCTGGAGCTCGAGGGCGTCGCCAACGACTACGTCGGCAAGGGGCTCTCCGGCGGCCACATCGTGGTGCGCCCGCCGAGGAACACCAAGATCGTGCCGGAAGAGTCGATCATCGTCGGCAACACCGCGCTCTACGGCGCGACGGAGGGCGAGAGCTTCTTCCGCGGCGTCGCCGGCGAGCGCTTCGGCGTGCGCAACTCGGGCTCGGTGTCCGTCGTCGAGGGCACCGGCGACCACGGCTGCGAGTACATGACGGGTGGCGTGGTCGTGGTGCTCGGCGAGACCGGACGCAACTTCGCCGCCGGCATGTCGGGCGGCGTCGCCTACGTCTACGACGCGGCCGGCACGTTCGAGCGACGCTGCAACATGGCGATGGTCGAGCTGACGCCGGTGCCCGACGAGACGGCGGACGAGTCCTACGCGCAGGTGCTGGAGCGCTTCGCGGACGGCCGGGTCAAGATCGTCGGCGATCTCACCAAGTTCGACGCGGCGCGCCTGCGCTTCCTCATCGAGAAGCACGTCAAGGCCACCGGATCGGGCCGCGGGCAGGCCATCCTCGACGATTGGCAGGTGTCGCTCGGCAAGTTCCGCAAGGTCATGCCCGTGGAATACCGTCAGGCGATGGAAAAGCTCGCTCTGACCGAGGACCAGATCCTCGAACCGGCCGGCGCGTAACGCGCCGGTCCGTAAGCCGGTCGAAGACAAGACAATCCAGGGTTGGGGACGCAATGGGCAAGATCACGGGGTTCCTCGAGATCGACCGGTTCGAGCGGCGATACGCGCCGGCGGCCGAGAGGATCCGCAACTACAAGGAGTTCACGCTCCCGATCCCGGAAGAGGCGCTGCGCCAGCAGGGGGCTCGCTGCATGGATTGCGGCATCCCCTATTGTCACAACGGCTGCCCGGTGAACAACCAGATCCCGGACTGGAACGACCTCGTCTATCGCGGCGACTGGGAGGAGGCCTCCCGCAACCTGCACTCGACGAACAACTTTCCGGAGTTCACCGGCCGCATCTGTCCGGCGCCCTGCGAGGCGGCCTGCACTTTGAACATCAACGATGCCTCGGTGACGATCAAGACGATCGAATGCTCGATCGTCGACCGGGCCTGGGCCGAGGGCTGGATCAAGCCGGAGCGCTTCGGCAAGGACACGGGCAAGACGGTGGCGGTGATCGGCTCCGGGCCGGCCGGCATGGCCTGCGCCCAGCAGCTCGCCCGCGCCGGCCACGCCGTCCACCTCTACGAGAAGCAGGGCAAGCCCGGCGGGCTGCTGCGCTACGGCATCCCCGACTTCAAGATGGAGAAGCACCTCATCGACCGCCGCGCGGCGCAGATGGAGGCCGAGGGGGTCGTGTTCCACTGCAACGTCAACGTGGGCATCGACGTCACCGGCGAGGAGCTGGTGGCCAAGTACGACGCCGTGGTGCTCTCGGGCGGCGCAGAGAAGCCGCGCGACCTGCCGATCCCGGGCCGCGAGCTGCACGGCGTCCATTTCGCCATGGACTTCCTACCGCAGCAGAACCGCCGCGTCAGCCACGAGGTCGTGCTCTCCAACGACGCCATCCTCGCGACCGGCAAGCACGTCGTGGTGATCGGCGGTGGCGACACCGGCTCCGACTGCATCGGCACCTCGATCCGCCAGGGCGCGCTCTCCGTCACCCAGCTCGAGATCATGCCCGAGCCGCCGGTGAAGGAGAACAAGATGCTGACGTGGCCGGACTGGCCGCTGAAGCTCAGGACATCGTCGTCGCACCAGGAAGGCGCCATCCGCGACTTCGCCGTGCTGACCAAGAAGTTCTCCGGCGACAAGGACGGCAACGTCAAGGCGCTGCATTGCGTGCGCGTCGACGGCAAGATGCAGGAGCAGGAGGGCTCGGCCTTCGAGCTCAAGGCCGATCTCGTGCTGCTGGCGATGGGCTTCGTGTCGCCTATTCCCGAGGGCCTGCTGATGGGGCTCGGCGTCGCGCTCGACAAGCGCGGCAACGTCGTCGCCGACCAGAAGCAGTACACATCCTCGGTGGACAAGGTCTGGGCCTGCGGCGACATGCGCCGTGGGCAGTCGCTCGTCGTGTGGGCGATCCGCGAAGGACGCCAGGCCGCGCACGCCGTCGACAAGGCGCTGATGGGCGAGACCGTGCTGCCGCGGTAGACAATCGCCCGCGTACGCGTATCGACCGACGAGAGCGTGCAATCTTTGCCCAGTCGCCGGCTCCGACGCGTCGTTGATCGTTTTGCCGCGACCGAAGCATCCCCGCCGGACGCCGTGCTAAAGCGGCGTCATGACGCATCCACCGCAAATGGCGCAGGTGGCGGCGCTGGTCGGCGATCCCGGCCGCGCCAACATGCTGGCCGCCCTGCTCGACGGAACGGCGCGCACCGCGGGCGAGCTGGCGGGCGTCGCCGGCATCGCGCCGCCGACCGCCACCGGGCATCTGAACCAGCTCGTCGCCGGCGGGCTGCTGACGCCGGCCGCGCAAGGGCGGCATCGCTACTTCCGCCTCGCCTCGGCCGAGGTCGCGCGGATGCTGGAGGCGATCATGGTCGTCGCCGGTTGTCCGCTTCGCGCCGAACCGTGCCGGCCGCCGCGGATCGCGGCCGGCTTGCGCGAAGCTCGCACCTGCTACGACCACCTCGCCGGCCGCATCGCCGTGGCCCTGGCCGACCACCTCGTCGCCCGCGGCGCGCTGGTGCTCGACGACGACGCCGGCGCGCTGACGGGCGACGGCGAGGCTCTGTTCGCGCGCCTCGGCATCGTCCCGAGCCGGTCGCGCACGCGGCCGCTCTGCCGGCCCTGCCTCGACTGGAGCGAGCGCCGCCCGCATCTCGCCGGCTCGCTCGGGGCGGCCCTGCTCGCGCGGTTCGAGGCCACGCATTGGATCGAGCGGCGCCCCGGGCGCGCCGTCTTCGTCACGCCAGCCGGCCGCGCCGGCCTGCGCGACGCCTTCGGGCTGGAGACGACCCCATGACCCGCGATGGCATCCCGGCGCAAGCGCCGCCGCACACCCGCGCGACCATCGTGCGCACGCTGCTCGCTACGAGCTTCGGCTTCGCGCTGGTGCAGCTCGACGTCACCGTGGTCAACGTCGCGCTGCCGCGCATCGGCACCGAGCTTTCGACCGGCACGTCCGGCCTCCAGTGGATCGTCGACGCCTACGCGCTCACCTTCGCCGCCCTGCTGCTCGGCGGCGGTTCGCTCGGCGACCTGTTCGGCGCGCGCCGCGTCTATCTGCTCGGCCTCGGCGTCTTCGCCTTGGCGTCGCTGCTGTGCGGCCTCGCCGGCGACGCCGCGCTGCTCGTCGCGGCGCGGGCGCTCCAGGGGGTCGGCGCCGCGGCCATGCTGCCGGCGTCGCTGGCACTGCTCAACCACGCCTCCGGCCACGATGCCAAGCTGCGCGCCTGGGCCATCGGCTGGTGGACGGCGTCCGGCGCCATCACGATCGCGATGGGGCCGATCGTCGGCGGCCTCATCCTGGGCGTGGCCAGCTGGCGGTTCATCTTCCTCGTCAACCTTCCCGTATGCCTCGTCGGCGCGGCCCTGGCCTGGCGCGTGCCGGAGACGCTCCGCGGCGCATTCAAGCGGGGGCTCGACCCCGCCGGGCAGGTGCTCTCGGTCCTGGCGCTGGCGGGCATCACCGGTGCCGTGATCGAGGCCAAGCCGCTCGGCGTCGCCAGCGTCCCGGTCCTGGCCATGCTGGGCGCCGGCCTCGCCGCCGGCGCCGCTTTCGTCCTGGCGGAGCGCCGCGTGCGCACGCCGATGATGCCGCTCGAGCTGTTCGCCGCGCCGGGCTTCTCGGCCTGCGTCGCCTACGGCATGGTCGTGAATTTCGCCTATTACGGCGCGCTGTTCGTGCTGACCCTCTACCTGCAGCACGTGCTGGGCTACGACGCCACCGCGACGGGCTTCGCTTATCTGCCGCTCACCGCGACCTTCTTCGTCTCCAACGTGCTCGCCGGCACGCTGGTGTCGCGCTTCGGCGCGCGCTGGCCGATGGTCGGCGGCGCCCTGGTCGACGCGCTGGGGTTCGCCCTGCTGCTGCCGCTCGGCTCGCACTCGCCCTACGTCGCGATGCTCGCGCCCTTCGCGCTCATCCCGTTCGGCATGGGCACGGGCGTGCCGGCGATGACGACGGCGGTGCTGGCCTCGGTCGCCAAGGAACGCTCCGGCATCGCCGCCGCCGTCCTCAACGCCGCGCGCCAGGCGGCCGGCGCCATGGGCGTCGCGGTGTTCGGCGCGCTGGCCGGCGAGGGCCACGAACTCGCGGGGCTGCACGCCTCGGCGGCCACCGCCACCGCGCTGCTCGTCGCCGTGGCCGCGCTTGCGCTTTTGCGGGTCCGTTGATCCGGCGCAGCGAGGGCACGCCCCTCACCATGGATGTCCGGCCTAGCGGGCGGCGGCCTTCTTCGCCGGCTTCAAGGGTCCGAGGCGGCGCCCTTTGCCCTGATTGACGACCTGATCGCGCTCGAGCTCGGCCTGCAGCGCCTCGATGTTGGCCTTGTCGCGCGGCTTGGGGCGCTCGGGATCCGTGCCGGTCAGCGGCGCGTAGTCCAGCGACCTGGGGTCCGGCCGGCTGTCCCGGACGAAATCCTTCGCCGGCCCTGTCTCGGTCCAAAGATGGGTCGAGCGGAGGGTATCGAGCGGCGAGCCCGATACGCTATGGGGTTTCTTCGTGGCGGGCTTCTTGGCCATGGCCGCCGGTGCCGTCGGGGCTTCGGCCGGAGCGGTCTGCGCCGACGCGGCTGCTCCGTAGAGGCCGAGGGCGAACGGCACGAGAAGGACGAGGCGGCGCAGGATCGATCTCCCCTTCGGCGTGTTGGACGCGCGGCGCCCCTGAAGCGGTGCTACGCAGAGAAGATGTCCGAAGCGGGACAGGACGGGAGCGGGTTCGGATGACGTCTTCGGGACCTCTGGAAGAGGGCAAGGCCCCGCCCATCCCCCTCGTCCCGCCGCAGACGGGCGCGCCGCCCACCGCTCTCCCCGATTTCGAGAAGCTCGGCGCCAATGCCGCACGCTTCTTCGAGCAGAGCGGTCGGACGCTCGCCGCCTACCTCAAGCCTTTCGAGACCGGCGACGCCAAGCGAAACGACGCCAGCGACACGATGATTGCCGCGATGGGCGCGATCGGCAAGGTGGCCGAGCACTGGATGAGCGATCCCGCCCGCATGGCCGAGGCGCAGGCGGCGATCGCCACGCCGTTCCTCCAGCTCTGGGCGCAGACCTACCGCCGCATGCAGGGCGAGACCGTCGCGCCGCTGGTGCCGTTGGCCAAGGGCGACAAGCGTTTTTCCGCACCGGAATGGGCGGCGCTGCCGCTCTTCGACTTCCTGCGCCAGGCCCACGCGCTCGGCGCCAACTGGGCCGACGCGCTGGTCGACGGCGCCGCCGGCGTCGATGCCGCGACCCGCGCCAAGGCGCGCTTCTACCTGCGCCAGGTCTCCAGCGCGACCTCGCCGGCGAACTTCCTCGCCACCAACCCGGAGCTGATGCGCTCGACCTTCGAGAGCTCGGGCGAGAACCTGGTCCGCGGCGCCGCCCTGCTCGCCGAGGACATGGAACGCGGCGGCGGCACGCTGCGACTACGTCAGACCGACACCAGCGCCTTCGAGGTCGGGCGCAACGTCGCGGTCTCGCCGGGCAAGGTGGTCTTCCGCAACGCGCTCTTCGAGCTGATCCAGTACAGCCCGACGACGCCGGAGGTGCTGAAGCGCCCGCTGCTGATCGTGCCGCCGTGGATCAACAAGTTCTACATCCTCGACCTCAACAAGGAGAAGAGCTTCGTCGGCTGGGCGGTGAGCCAGGGCGTCACCGTGTTCCTGATCTCCTGGGTCAACCCGGACGGACGCCACCGCGACACGCGCTTCGAGGACTACATGCACGAGGGCATCTTCGCCGCTCTCGACGCGGTCGAGCAGGCCACCAGCGAGCGCGACGCCAACGTCATCGGCTATTGCATCGGCGGCACGCTGCTGGCGGCGACGCTGGCCTACATGGCCGAGCGCGACGACCATCGCATCGCGAGCGCGACCTTCTTCACGGCGCAGGCCGACTTCAGCGACGCCGGCGAGCTCGGCGTCTTCGTCGACGAGGCCCAGCTGACCGCGCTCGACAAGCAGATGGCCGAGACCGGCTACCTCGACGGCGCCAAGATGGCGAGCGTGTTCAACATGCTGCGCCCGACCGACCTGCTCTGGTCCTACGTCGTCGACAATTACGTGAAGGGCAAGCAGCCCGCCGCCTTCGACCTGCTCTACTGGAACTCGGATTCGACGCGGGTGCCGGCCTGCAACCACTCGTTCTACCTGCGCGCCTTCTACCTCGAGAACAGGCTCGCCAAGGGCACGATGGCGTTCTCGGGCGTCACGCTCGACCTCGGCCGCGTGGAGGTGCCGTCCTACTTCCTGGCGGCCAAGGAGGACCACATCGCTCCCGCGGCGTCCGTGTTCCGCGGCGCTCTACTGTTCGGCGGCGACGTGCGCTACGTGCTCGCCGGCTCCGGCCACATCGCCGGCGTGATCAACCCGCCGGCCAAGGAGAAGTACGGCTACGCGACCGGCGGCCGGCCCTTCGGCACGCTGGAGGATTGGAGCGCGCAGGCGATGCGCCACCCCGGCAGCTGGTGGACCGACTGGATCGGCTGGCTCAGGGAGCAGGCGACGGAGACGGTGCCCGCGCGCGAGCCGGGGGTGGGCAAGCTGCCGGCGCTGGGCGATGCGCCCGGGGAGTACGTGCGGGTGAGAAGCTGAGGCACCGATGGCCAGCCTCATGGCCTTGCGCCACGTACCCGACGAGCATCCAGACGAGATCGCCCATGTCGTGATGCAGTTCGCCGACGTCGATCAGCCTGACTATCGGCTCAGTTCTGGAGAACGGGCGGACATTCCGGACACGAAAGCCGATATCGAACGCGGCGACCTCGCAACGGACGAGGAGGTCCGTGCCATCTGGGCCTGACACGGTTTTTGAGACTCCTCCTCTCGCGAGGAGCGGAGCGTGCGCGCAGGGTCCAAAGTCCGGTAGTCTAGATGACCTTGGAACATCCGAAGGCAGGAGCAATGGCCGTTGAGCCGGGAACTCGTCGGATCGCCGTGAATCCCGGTCCCCTGCGCGATCTTCTATCGGGTTCGCGGACGGCGTGGTTATCGGGGGCATACGTCGTACAGCATGCCGGCCGCTTTGATACAAAGGGCATGAACGTTGCCTCGCCCGCCGCGGCGACCTAAGTCTCAGGTCCTCCGACACGCGAGCCCCGACCTCTTGGCCATATCCGCCGCCATCACGCACGTCACGCGCTACGCCTACGACCACCCGATCTCGATCGGGCCGCAGACGATCCGGCTGCGTCCGGCCCCGCATTGCCGGACGCCGGTGACGGCGTACTCGCTGAAGGTCGAGCCGGCCGAGCACTTCCTCAACTGGCAGCAGGACCCGTTCGGCAATTGGGTGGCGCGGCTCGTCTTCCCGAAGAAGGCGAGCGAGCTGAAGATCACGGTCGACCTCGCCGTGGCGCTCGACGTCTTCAACCCGTTCGACTTCTTCGTCGAGGATTACGCCACCGCCTTCCCGTTCCGCTACGAGCCGGAACTCGCCAAGGAGCTCGCGCCCTATCTCGAGACCGAGCCGGCCGGCCCGAAGCTGCAGGCCTTCCTCGACGAGTTGCCCAAGGAGTCGATGGGCACGGCCGATTTCCTCGTCGCGCTCAACACCCGCATTTCGCAGACCGTCACCTACGGCATCCGGCTCGAGGCCGGCGTCTACCCCCCGGAGGAGACGCTGGAGAGGCGCGCCGGCTCGTGCCGCGACTCCGCCTGGCTGCTGGTCCACGTGGCGCGCCACCTCGGCCTCGCCGCACGCTTCGTCTCCGGCTACCTGATCCAGCTCAAGGCCGACATCGATCCGCTGGAGGGCCCGCTCGGCACCCGGGAGGATTTCACCGACCTCCACGCCTGGGCCGAAATCTTCGTGCCCGGCGCCGGCTGGATCGGGCTCGACGCCACCTCGGGCCTGTTCTGCGGCGAGGGCCACCTGCCGGTCTGCGCCACGCCGCACTACCGCTCCTCGGCACCGATCTCCGGCGGCGTCGAGCCGGCGAACGTCGACTTCGGCTTCTCCATGGAGGTGCGCCGCATCGCCGAGACGCCTCGCATCTCGCTGCCGTTCTCCGACGAGAGCTGGCAGGCGCTCGACGCGCTGGGCCACAAGGTCGACGTCGACCTGTCGGCGCAGGACGTGCGCCTGACCATGGGCGGCGAGCCGACCTTCGTCTCGGTCGACGATTTCGAGGCGCCGGAGTGGAACACCAGCGCGGTGGGCGAGACCAAGCGCGCCTTCGCCGACGGGCTGATCCGCCGGCTGCGCGAGCGCTTCGCGCCCGGCGCCATGCTGCATTACGGCCAAGGCAAGTGGTACCCCGGAGAGACCCTGCCGCGCTGGGCCTTCGCCCTCTACTGGCGCAAGGACGGGCAGCCGATCTGGAAGAACCCCGCCTTGATCGCCCCGGTGACGCTCACCCGAACCGCCGAGCAGAAGGTCGCGGCACCGACCCCGCCGGACGTCATCGAGAAGGCCCGCTTGCGCGCGGCGGACGTGGCGCAGGGCATCGCGCAGAACCTCGGGATCGACGCCGAGAACGTGATGCCGGCCTACGAGGACGCGGCGAGCTGGATCGTCAAGGAGGGCAACCTCCCCGACAACGTCAGCCCGACCGATCCCAAGATCGACGACCCGGAAGAGCGCAACCGGATGATCCGCACCTTCGCGCAGGGGCTGGCCCAGCCCTCGGGCTTCGTGCTGCCGGTGCAGGCCTGGAACACCAAGGCGGAGCAGACCGCGCGCTGGGCCTCGGAGCGCTGGAAGACGCGGCGCGGCTCGCTGTTCCTGGTGCCGGGCGATTCCCCCGTCGGCTACCGCCTGCCGCTCTCGTCGCTGCCGCACGTGCCGGCGGCGTCCTACCCGTTCATCAACGACGCCGACCCCACCGCCGACCACGGCCCGCTGCCGGGGCCGGAAACCCTCGCGCCGGCGGAGCGCGACCTTGGACACGAGCAGCGCTTCGAGCAGGGCGGCGAGGGCCGCGACGTGCAGGCCCAGGATCGCGTCGAACAGCACATCATCGAGGGCGCGGTGCGCACCGCCATCTCGGTCGAGCCGCGCGACGGGGTGATCTGCGTGTTCATGCCGCCGACCAAGAAGCTGGAGGACTATCTCGAGCTTTTGGCCTCGGTGGAGGCGACGGCGGAGGCGACCGGGACCAAGGTCCACATCGAGGGCTACCCGCCGCCGGTCGACCCGCGGCTCGACGTCATCAAGGTCACGCCCGATCCCGGTGTGATCGAGGTCAACGTGCAGCCGGCCAAGAGCTGGGACGAGCAGGTCGCGATCACGACCGGCCTCTACGAGGACGCCCGGCAGGTCAGGCTCGGCGCCGACAAGTTCATGACCGACGGGCGCCACACCGGCACCGGCGGCGGCAACCACGTCGTGCTCGGCGGCATCACGCCGGCGGATTCGCCGTTCCTGCGCCGTCCGGACCTGCTCAAGAGCTTCGTGCTGTACTGGCAGCGCCATCCCGCGCTCAGCTACATGTTCGCCGGCCTGTTCATCGGCCCGACCAGCCAGGCGCCGCGCATCGACGAGGCGCGCCACGACGGGCTCTACGAACTCGAGATCGCGCTGGAGCAGGTCCCCAGGCCCGGCGACACCTTCCCGCTGTGGCTGGTCGACCGCCTGTTCCGCAACATCCTCGTCGATGTCACCGGCAACACCCATCGCGCCGAGATCTGCATCGACAAGCTGTACTCGCCCGAGGGGTCGACCGGCCGGCTCGGACTGATCGAGTTCCGCTCGTTCGAGATGCCGCCGGACGCGCGCATGAGCTTGGCGCAGCAGCTGCTCATCCGCGCCTGCGTCGCCTGGTTCTGGCGCGAGCCGCAGGAAGGCGGCTTCGCCCGTTGGGGCACCACCCTGCACGATCGTTTCATGCTGCCGCACTTCGTCTGGGAGGACTTCCTGGGCGTCCTCGCCGACCTGCGCCGCGCCGGCTACGATTTCGATCCCGGCTGGTTCGTGGCACAGCACGAGTTCCGTTTCCCGTTCTGCGGGAAGGTCGAGGCCGGCGGCGTCCAGCTCGAGGTCCGGCAGGCGCTGGAGCCCTGGCACGTGCTCGGCGAGAGCGGCGCGCTCGGCGGCACCATCCGCTTCGTCGATTCCTCGATGGAGCGGCTGCAGGTCAAGGTCGAGGGCTTCAACCCGGATCGCCACGTCGTCACCTGCAACGGCCGCCGCATGCCGATGGGCTCGACCGGCACCTCCGGCGAGGCGGTGGCCGGCGTGCGCTTCAAGGCCTGGAAGCCGGCCGAGGGGCTGCATCCGACGATCCCGCCGCACGTGCCGCTGACCTTCGACGTCTACGACACCTGGACGCGACGCTCGCTCGGCGGCTGCACCTATCATGCGACCCATCCCGGCGGCCGCAGCTACGAGACGTTCCCGGTCAACGCCTACGAGGCCGAGGCGCGCCGGCTCGCGCGGTTCAACGCGCACGGCCATACGCCAGGCACCTTCGACGTGCCGCCGGAGACTCCCTCGCGCGAGTTCCCGATGACCCTCGACCTGCGCCGCAAGCCGCACAGCTAGGACACCATGACCGCGGCGCCGGCCATCAGGACTCCCCTTCCGGGCTTCTCCGAGCTCGACGAGATCGTCGCGCGTTACCGCAAGCTGCCGGGCGTGCCCGACGAGTTCATCGGCGCGGACGGCAAGCCCCGCGCGGCGTGGCTGACCTTCATCGCCCGGCTCGTCGAACTCGGCCCCGGCGAGATGGCCCGTCGCTTCGCCACGTCGGACCGGCACATCCGCGACACCGGCGCGTCGTACCGCGCCTACGGCGACGACGTGGAGAAGAGCTGGCCGATCGGCCATCTGCCGCTGCTGATCGACGCCGCCGAATGGAAGGGCATCGCCGCCGGCGTCACCCAGCGCGCCGAACTGCTCGAGGCGGTGCTCCAGGACATCTACGGGCCCAACCGGCTCGTCGAGGACGGCGCGCTGCCGGCCTCCGCCATCGCCGGCTGCCCGGACTACCTGCAGCCGCTGACTGGCGTGCTGCCCAAGGGCGAGCCCTACATCCAGCTCTACGCCGCCGACCTCGGCCGCGGCCCCGACGGCAAGTGGTGGGTGCTCGGCGACCGCATGCAGGCGCCGTCGGGCTCCGGCTACGCACTCGCCAACCGCCTCGTGCTGTCGCGGACCTGGCCCAACCTCTATCGCGACATGAACGTCGAACGGCTCGCGCCCTTCTTCGAGGCGTTCCGTGCCGGGCTCACCGCGCGGGCCACGCGGTCCGACCCGCGCATCTGCCTCCTGACACCCGGCCCCTTCAACGAGACCTATTTCGAGCAGGCCTATCTCGCCCGCTATCTCGGCCTGCTGCTCGTCGAGGGCGGCGACCTCACGGTGCGCGACGGCCACGTGCACGTGCGCACCATCGCCGGGCTGAAGCGCGCCGACGTCATCCTGCGCCGCATCGATTCCGACTTCGCCGACCCGCTCGAGCTCAACGCGCGCTCCAGGCTCGGCGTGGCCGGCCTGGTCGAGGTGCTGCGCGGCGGCGGCGTGGCGATGGCCAACGCGCTCGGCTCCGGCGTCATGGAGACGCCGGTGATGATGAGCTTCATGCCCAAGCTCTGCCGGCGCATCATGGGCGAGGAGCTGAAGCTCCCGAACATCGCGACCTGGTGGTGCGGCGGGGCCAAGGAGCGCGACCTCGTGCTGTCGCGGCTGGACGAGCTGGCCCTGTCGGGCGCCTACGGCAATTCGACCCCCGGCGGCTTCCGCTACCAGTCGATGATCGGCGCCAACCTGTCGGCCGAGGAGAAGGCCGAGCTGCGCGCCTCGATCGCGCGGCGCGGGATCGACTACGTCGGGCAGGAGATCGTCAAGCTCTCGACCACGCCGGTTTGGATCGAGGGCCAGCTGCAGCCGCGCCCTTTCACGCTGCGCGTCTTCGTCGCCCGCACCCCGAACGGCTGGAGCGTGATGCCCGGCGGCTTCTGCCGCGTGTCGCACCGCCTCGACGTGCGCGCCGTGACCATGGGCCAGGGCGCCGAATCCGCCGACGTCTGGGTGCTCGGCAACGAGCCCGTTGGGCAGCACACGCTGCTGCCGGGCGAGAACAACCTGCGAATCCGCCGCGTGCTCGGCAACCTGCCGAGCCGAGCCGCGGACAACCTATTCTGGTTCGGCCGCTACCTCGAGCGCGCCGAGGCGGTGCTGCGCCTGGTGCGCGCCTTCGGCGGGCGCCTCACCGAGATCGGCACCCCCCTCGACGCGACCTGGACGCTGGGGCGCATCGGCGTGCTGCTTGAGCGTGCCGGCTCCCTGCCGGAGAAGCACAAGCTCGCCGGCAGCCGCCTCGCCGCCACCGCGCTCTATTCCAAGGAGGAGTTCGGCTCGGCCTTCCGCCTGATCGAGGACGCGCGCCGTGCCGCCTCGTTCATCCGCGAGCGGCTCTCGCCCGACACCTGGCGGTTGATCGAGGAGGCCCATGCCGGGCTCGAAGGCGACGCTGCGGCACCGCTGGAAGAGGTCGACATCATCGACCGCTGCGAGGCGACGCTGCGCGTGCTCGCCGCCATCTCCGGCTTGGCGCAGGAGAACATGAACCGTGGCGCCGGCTGGCACCTGCTCGACATGGGCCGGCGTATCGAGCGCGCCATCAATGCCTGCCGCTACGCCCGTCGCCTGGCCTGTCCGGAGGGTCGGCCCGACGGTCTCGCCGCGCTGCTCGACCTGATCGACTCGCAGATCACCTACCGCTCACGCTACCTCGTCGGACTGTCGCTGCCGCTGGTGCGCGACATGGTGTGCCTCGATCCCTACAATCCGCGCTCGGCGGCGTGCCAGGTCGAGCGGCTGGTGGAGCACCTCGGCAAGCTGCCGACGCTCTCGGACGACGGCATGCTCGAGGAGCCGCTGCGCCAGGCGCTGGCCATCCACCGCGATCTGACCACCGCGGTCGCCGCCGAACTCGACAACGATAGCATCCTCGGTATCGAGAACCGGCTGCTGTCGCTCGCCAACACGATCGGCACCCGCTACTTCCTGCACGGGCCGACGGCGGCCAAGGCGGAGAAGGCGATGGGGCTGGCGTGATCTACGACATCAAGCACGTCACGCTCTACGAGTACGGCTCCGACGTCACGTACTCGAACTGCGCGCTGCGGCTGCTGCCGCGCGACGAGCCCGGCCAGATCGTCTACGCCTCGGCCATCGACATCGCGCCGGCGCCGATGCTGACGATGGAGCGCGAGTGCTTCTTCCGGAACAGGGTGACCTGGATGACCATCCAGGAGGCGCACCGCACGCTGACGGTGTCGACCAAGACCTCCGTGGAGATCCACCGCGAGCCCTCGCCCGACGCCGCCACGACCGACCCCTGGGAGAAGGTGCGCGAAGCCGCCTACGCCTCGACCTCGCTCGACCCGGATTCCCCGGCGCATTACCTGCACCCCAGTCGTTTCGTGCCGCACTACCAGCCGGCGACCGACTACGCCGGCGAGAGCTTTTCGCCCGGGCGTCCGGTGCTGGAGGGAGCGAAGGATCTGATGCACCGCATCCGCACGCAGTTCCGCTACGACCCCAAGGCCACCGTGGTCTCGACGCCGCTGTCGGAAGCCTTCCTCAAGCGTCACGGCGTGTGCCAGGACTTCGCGCACATCATGATCTCGGGGCTGCGCGGGCTCGGCCTGCCGGCGCGCTATATCTCCGGCTACATCCGCACGATCCCGCCGCCGGGCAAGAAGCGCCTCGAGGGTGCCGACGCGACCCATGCCTGGGTCGCGGTGTGGTGCGGCGCGCGTGACGGCTGGGTCGGCCTCGACCCGACCAACGACATCATGATCGGCGACGACCACATCATCCTCGCCAAGGGCCGCGACTACGCCGACATCTCGCCGGTGGCCGGGATCATCCTGGGGTCGAAGGAGCAGGACGTCGACGTGATGGTCGACGTGATCCCGCGGGAATAGTTGCCGTGCCGGACATCA